>DASYGC010000884.1:0-2614 GCA_036000225.1 Ktedonobacterales bacterium
CGGTCCGATCCATCGCGCACCAGCGCGGGACGCAGAAGCGAGCCGGCGGTTTCAACCGCCGATTTAGGCGCGTTTTCAACCGCGACGCTGCGCTCTAAGGACCCGCGGGACGCTTCGCTCGCGCAGCCCGCCTGCGCAGCCCGCGGAGAGGCGGACTGCACAGGCGTGGACCGTGCTGAGGTGGGCCGTGCAGGCGAGGACGCATCCGCCAGCGCGGCCAGCAGTTCCGCCTTGAGCGCGACCAGCGCGGGACGGGCGAGCATCTCCGCCCGGCGTGGGCGCTCCAGTGGCACCGACCGCTCCAGCCGCACCTGGCCGGGGCGCGCCGTGAGCACATAGACGCGATCCGCCAGCAACAGCGCCTCGTCAATATCATGCGTCACCAGCAGACAACTGGTGGCGAGCCGGCCCCAGAGTTCACCCAGCCAGCCTTGCAGGGTGGCGCGGGTCAGCGCGTCCAGCGCGCCGAAGGGTTCGTCGAGCAGCATCACCTCGCGAGCGACCAGCGCGGTGCGCGCGAAGGCCACTCGCTGGCGCATGCCACCGGACAGCGTGAAGGGGTAGGCCCGTTCGAAGCCGGCGAGGCCGAACGCGGCGAAGATGGCCTGGGCGCGGGCGCGCGCTTCGGCGCGCGGCACGCCTTGCACCAGCAGGCCGGCCATGGCGTTGCCGAGGGCCGTATGCCACGGCAGCAGCAGGTCGCGCTGGGGCATGTAGGCCACGCGCCCCAGACGTCGCGCCTGGGGATCGCCTCGCAGCGCCACCGTCCCCGCGCTGGGGGTGTGCAACCCGGCGAGCACGCTGAGCAGCGTCGTCTTGCCACAGCCACTGGGGCCCACCAGCGCCACAAACTCACCAGCGCCGACGGTCAGCGAGACGTTGTCGAGGGCCGTCAGCGTCCGCCCATCGCGCGCGCGGTAGCGCAGCACGAGCGCGCGTGCCTCCAGCACGGGCGCCGCTCCCGCTCCCTCGTCCACGCCGAGCGCGCCACCAGCGTTGCCCGCCCGATAAGTTGTTGGCTCTGCCGCCATCATCGGTCCTCAAACGCGATTCGGAAGACGACCCGCACAGCGCCGGACACAAAAAAGGGATGCCAGCGTCAATGCCAGCATCCCCGCGTCGCCCGAGCAATCAGGCGCTGCTCCCTGCGCTGGCATTACCCAGATCAGGTTCCGTCGGTCGGCGGCGGATCGCGCCACCCTCTCAGCCCGGCTCCCCGAGCTCCCGTTGCGGTCGTTATTCGATTGTGCCACCAGATGCTAGCACGCCTGGCGGATCACGTCAAGGCACTGACGGGCGATCCCAGGTCCATTCAAGTATCGCGGTTGAGCCTACGCTGGCGCACTAGCGGCAGCGTCCGCTCAAAGAGACGACAACAGGAGGGGCGAGCCGGATCACGTAGCGCCAGCCTGCCGGCGCCTGCCTACCGCTACCCTCGCCGGAGCAGGATTAGCAGCGGTGTCTTCAGCCCGCGTCCTCGAACCACCACCCAGTTCGCCATAGCCGATGCGCCGTGACATCCAAAATTGAATGACTCTGCGGGCGATCCAGGGCACGATCAGGGCACAGCGATCACGTCGTTGGGATAGCGCTCCCCGGCGATCGTCGCCACCACCTGGTCGCTGGCGGTGGCGATCACCGAGAGACTGTCGCCCAGATTGTTGGCGACCACCAGATAGCGTCCATCGGGGGTCAGCGTCAGCCCGTGCGGGAAGAGTCCCACGCGCACGGTCGCCTGTGGCCGCGGGTGCGCGGGATCGGCGCGCAGGTCCAGCACGCTGACGGTGCCCGACCGGCCGTTAGTCACGTAGAGCGTGTTGCCATCGGACGAGCGGATGATGAGCGCCGCCGCCTGGCCGATAGGAGTTTCTCCGATGAGCTGGCGGGTGGCCGTGTCAATGGTGAAGAGCCGCCCGGCGAAGTTGTCCGGCACGTAGAGATAGCGCCCATCCCGACTCAGCGCCACGCCGTAGGGATGGGCGCCGGGGGGCAGGGCGATCTGCCCGGCCAGCAGTTGCGTCGTCGTGTCAATGATCGCGATGGCGCCGCCGTTGACACAGGCGACATACAGGTAGCGGCCATCGGGGGCCAGGGCGATGCCGTGCGGGCTGGCGGGCACGGCGATGGTCGTCATCACACGCCAGGACGTGGCATCCACCACCGAGACCGACGCCGCGCCAAAGTTGGTGACGTAGATCGCGCGTCCATCCCGCGTCTGCGCCATATGCACCGGCTGGATGCCTACCTTGACGCGATGGGGCGTCCCCAGCCCGGCGGCCGTCAGCGGGAAGGCGAGCAATTGCCCGCCGGCGATATCCGACACATAGAGTGTGCGTTGGTCGTTAGAGAGGCCCAGGCCGTGGACGCTTTCGGCGACGTGGTACGAATGCGCGCCCAACTCGGCGACATCCCCGGTAGCGAGGTCGGTCACGAACAGGCGCATCCCAGCGAGCACGGACGGCAGCGCGAGCGCGCGCGGGGTCGCGACGGGGGTGGGCACGTCCACCTGGCCGGGCGCACCGGCGCACGCCGCCAGCGTCGCCAGCAGCATAGCGAGCAGAGTGATGCGCACCAGACCTTGTGAGCAATCCATCCGTCCGCTGCCGCTCATCTG
>DASYGC010000885.1:0-7312 GCA_036000225.1 Ktedonobacterales bacterium
GATTCTGCGCGGCGACGCTGATCACCAGTCCAATGGCCAGCGGTCCATAGAGGCGCAGAATCTGGCGCACCGCCGGGTGGCGCAGATCGAGCACGGGCCGCCAGTTGACGCCAATGCGCCGCAGGCCCACGAACACCAGCAGAAATTCGCCCAGCGCGCCCACCGCCGCGCCAATGGCCAGCCCATGTGCGCCAGTGGCGCGCGCGAGCGTCACCGCGCCGGTGGCCGAGGCCGGCCGCAGCGCCGCGCTCAGCGGCACGCCCGCCTGGTGCAGCGCGAAGAGCAGCACCAGCACGCCGCACACAATGATCCCCAGATGATAGAGACCCGTCGCGAACGCCGGATAGATGGTCTCTTTCAGCGCATAGAGCAAGGCCGACCCAACGGCGTACAGACTGAGGCCAATCAACGAGAACGCCGCGATCCGCACCAATTGCGCGGTCAGTTGTTGGTCGGCCGGAGAAAAGTTGTGCGTCTCCAAGGGCACGAAGTACGGCGCCGCCAGCGCGACGCCGGCCAGCGCCACGACCATGACGATGGCCACCAGGTTGGCGACCGTCGAATACACGTGGCGCAACTCGGCGCGTCGTTCGGGCGCGGCATACTCGACGAAGGTGGGGATCAACGCGCCGGAGACCGAGCCGCCCACTAGCAGATCGCTGGTCTGCTGGATCGGACGCAGCGCCGTGGTGAACGCGCCACTGGCGCCGCCATAGAACAGCGCATTGATCGTCTCGATGCGCAGCATGCCCAGTACGCTGCCCACCAGCGTTCCCACGGTGATCACCGCCGCGGACGCGACCATCTGTTTGTGCGCGGCTGCCGCGCCCCGCGCTGCCTCATCCTTCCCTTGGCCTGGGGCGGTCTCCCCGGCGGTGGGAGCCTCGATCTGGCCTTCAGGGGCCGGCAAACCAATCGAAGTGAGGGGGGGGACAATGAACGCGGGGAGGCTGGCGCCAGGCGCGGAACTCGGGGAGCCCGGATACCGCGTATCTGATTGTGGCTCAGATGGGGTACTCGCGCCCGCCATGGCTTTGCCACGCCAGAGGGGTCCGCGATCATTTACTGACATTATATCTCGCAGTTCAAGCGTTGCCGCGCTGGTGACGCTTGCAATATAGCACTTTAAGGATGCCGGGCAACCGCGTGATACGCTGTCATGGAGGCGCGGGCGGCAGCTTCCCAGGTGAAGGATCGCGCGCGGGCGCGCCCACGGGCGATCATCGTGTTGGCGCAACATCAGGTCACTGACCATGCGACTCAGCGACGCCGCCCGGCTATCAATTTCCTCCGGCGCCACGATGTGGGCCGCGACGGGCAATCCCGCGCCCTCGCACAGCCATGGCATGGCCAGCACAATGACGCGGCAACAGTCCTTTCGGCACGCGAAGTCGACCAGAATCGTACCTTAGCGGACCGGGCAGTAGCTGTCAAGGCGTGCGGGACCAGCGGACGAGATCAGACGGAACCGCTCTCTCTCGCCCGGCGAGAGAGAGCGGCACAGCGGACGTGGCGCGGCGGGCGAATGCACAGTTGTGCCACCCACGCGCTGTGACGCGCTGTCTACTAGATAAACGTGGTACCACCGTCGACATGGATGTAGCGGTAGTCAACTTTCTGCCAGCCGCCACCACGCCAGTACATGTTCATCTCCGAGATGAGGATCCAGCCATTGGGACCAATGCTCTCCACATAGCCCCAGTGACCACCACCACCGGCACCCTGGTCGCCAGGCGCGAAGTGGATGACCGCACCAACCCACGGTGCGCTGTGCCACGCGCCCTGAGTCGCGGCTGGGTTGCCAGTGATGGCCTCGGGCCACCAGTTGCACCAGCCATAGACCCCGATGATCGCGGCACTGTCCGCATAGCCCCAGGGGTTCACACTATAGATGCCGCCGAAGCACCCAGGCGGTACTGACCACGAGTTGACCGGCACGGTCCATACGATGGAACGTGACGCGCCGCACGGCTCACCGCCGTGGATATAGCCACCGCCGCCACCACCGCCGCCACCGCTGGTGCTCGCGGGCCTGACCGGCACTGGAGGAGCGGTATGCGCTGGGGGAGCATAGTGGACCGGGGCAGGCTTAGGTCGTGGCCGAGCGGGATTGTGCTGGGTCACGACGAGCGAGCGCTCGTGGGCGTAGACAGCGCAGAGGCGCCCGGGCGTGGACCTGAGGGCCGCGGTGTCTATGTCGGTAAATCCGGCCTGCTGCCCGCGGCGCAGGGGCGCCGGCTGAGCACAGGTATCCGAGAATGCTGTCGCATCGGCCAGCGCCGGTGCCGCGGGTGCGGCATACGCTTTCGCCGGCTGGGCGAACGGGATCACTTCGACGCCGTACAGGGCGAAGATCGCCGTGGAGACGAGCAATGCTCGCGAAATATAGGACGCACGACGTGAACGATCAATGGTTGAAAAGGTCAGGTTCGGCAAGCGTGAACTCCGTAGCTTCCCCCGACGCTCTGCGCAGGATTGGTGCGGGTAGTACTGGCCGGGTGTTACCTCCTTCATGCAAGGCCAGGCAAGTCAACCATCAAGGGCTCGATCGCGCGTGGTGGTCCTTCGTTCCCAGCGCCGGATGCGGCGCTATGGAAATCCAGACCGGATGCAGAGCGCCAGCTTGCGTGACCATTGTCAGGGCCGGTGGGCGACGCTTGGTCGCGGCCATTCGGCGGGGACTTAAGCCACTGTGACAACGATCCAAACAGACGGCGCCGTTCGCCATCAACAGAATAGTAGTACCTGTTCCAGCATGAGAATGCAAGGGCTTAGCTCTTTTGTTCTACTGACGGGTCAGGCTGCACGGCCATGTGTGCGCACTGACTGCTTCCACCCAGACACGCAACGGTGCGGGTGGTCGCGCGTGGCGCGTGCGCGCGCACCGGTCGCGCGGGTGCCGGCGAGCAACTGAGAGGCACACGTCCGATCGTGCGTAGTACCTATGCGCTAATGGGCAGATGGCCCATGGGTCGGGAGTAGTACTTTTGGCCTACCCCCGGCTGATGCTTTCGCCACCGGGAGCGGCATTGCACCCGCCTGCCCGTCTGTCGCACAATGCGGCTGGCACCATCGCGCGCCAGAGGAGAGCAGTCTGCCTCTGAGTGGCGCCGCGGCACGCCGGGCCATACCAAAAAGTACGGGAGGCGGATGACGGTGCTGGCGATATCACCCGTTGCGCTGATCCTCGTCCTGCTCGCCGCGCTGCTGCATGCGGGCTGGAACCTGTTGCTGCACGATACCGGCGATCGGATTGCCGCGCTGGCCGTCGCGGGCCTGGTGGCGGGTCTCGTGTTGCTGCCCATCAGCGTCGTCACCCATCCATGGAGCGTGCTGCCGCTCATCGGGCTGTCGGCGCTGGCCGAGACGGCCTATGGCATCTGCCTGGCCGCCGCCTACCGCCGCGGCGCGCTCTCGGTGGCCTATCCCCTCGGGCGCGGCTGCGCGCCGCTGCTGGTGACGCTGGGTGGCTGGCTGGTGCTGAGCCAGGTGCCGGGACCGCTGGCACTGGGGGGCGCGGTGGCGCTGGCTGCCGGGCTGGCGGTGGTGGCCACCGCGGGTCTGCGCTCCGGCCAGACGGCGGCGGTGGGCTTCGCCGTGCTCACGGGTTGCTGTATCGCCAGCTACTCGCTGGTCGATGCGCGCGCCGTCCAGCAGACAAATCCGCTGGGCTACCTGGGACCAGTAGTCTTGCTGCAGGGGCTGCTGCTCTTCGCCGTCATGCGCGGCGATTGGCCGCGACTGCGGCGGGCGCTGCGCCCAGGAGTGAAGATTGCCGTTGGCTCGACGGCGGCCTACCTGCTCGTGCTTTTCGCCTTCCAACTGGCCGCGGCTGGGCGCGTGGCCACGCTGCGCGAGGTGTCGGTGTTGATCGGACTCTCCCTGGCGCGCGATAAGCCTGGCTGGCGGCTGTGGGCGGGCGCGGGACTGGTGGTGGCGGGCATAGTGCTCACGGCGTGGTGAGCCGGAGCGGATCGTGCCCAAGTCCGGCACGGCCTGTGCGGTAACTTCCTTCCGTCAGGAGGCCCACCATGCACGATACGCCTGGAAGTCTGGCGCACGCCGCGCCACCGGCGGGCGATTGGTTCGTCGCGCGCGGCGGCCAACTGGCTATTGAGGCGGAGGAGTTTCGCGCGCTGCTGCTGGCTGCCGCCTACCAACTCCGCCCGATCTGCGTCTTTGGCCGGGAATCCGATAGGCACTGGGCGGAGGTCTACGAGCGGGAGGCCGGTGCCATGGCGGCGCCCGCTCAGTTTCTGGTGCGCCTGGTGGTGCGCGATGAGTGCCAGCATATCCTTGCGCTGGACGATCTGCCCGGCCTCCTTACACATCTGGAGCGGCTGGCGCCGCTGCTGGGTCCGTTGACCATCTCGGCGCCTGCGCGGGCGGAGCGCACCCCCGTAGCGCGGCCTCGCCACCACGCCGACGGATAACCGGACCGGAGCGCACACGCAAGGGTCACGGTGGAATGAGGGACGATCACTCGACGGTCGAATGATCGGCCGGTTGCGCCCCGAATTTCCCACACGAGACAAAGAGAGGACCCCCTGTCCGGCATCGTCGGGAGGCAAGGGGTCCACTGTTCTATACCCCGACAGGTTGCGCCGGGATGGGCAGATTTATTCGACGGTGACCGATTTCGCCAGGTTGCGCGGTTGGTCCACGTTGCAGCCGCGCGCGACGGCGGCGTGATAGGCCAGCAACTGCAGCGGGATGACGCTCAGCAGCGGCGCGAGCAGCTCCGGCGCGCGCGGGACGAAGAAGACGTCGTCGGCGTGCTGGTGGATGCTCTGGTCGCCTTCGGTGGCTACCGCGACCACCCACGCGTCGCGGGCGCGCACCTCCTGGATGTTGCTGACCACCTTGTCATAGGTTTTGCCGGCCGTGGCAATCGCCACCAGCGGGGTCTCAGGATCGAGCAGGGCGATGGGGCCATGCTTCAATTCGCCGGCGGGATAACCCTCGGCGTGGATATACGAGATCTCCTTGAGCTTCAGTGCGCCCTCCAGCGCGATGGGATAACCGCCTCCACGGCCGATGAACATACAACTGTGACACACCGCCAACCGGCGCGCCACCGCGCCGATGGGGTCATCGTCAGCACCGGCGCGTTCCAGCACGCCGCGCATCTGGTTGGGCAGCGCCAGCAGGGCGCGCAGCAGCGCGCGCACCTCGGCGTCGGACAGCGTGCCTCGCAGCCGCGCCAGGCGCAACCCCAGCAGGTAGAGCACGGTGGACGTGGTGGCGAAGGTCTTGGTGGCGACCACACAGATTTCCGGGCCGGCCTGCAGGTACAGGACGGCGTCGGCCACACGGGTGATGGCGCCGCCAACGACGTTGGTGATGGCGATGATGGGGGCACCAGCCGCGCGCGCCAGCCGGGTGGCGGCGAGCGTGTCGGCGGTTTCGCCGCTCTGGGTGATGGCGATACACAGCGTCTCGGCATCGATCACCGGATCGGCATAGCGGAACTCGGAAGCCACCGCCACCTCGACAGGCAGGCGCGCCCATTGTTCGAGCGCATACTTGCCGAGCATCCCGGCAATGGCAGAGCTGCCACAGGCCAGGATGACGATGCGGCGGATGCGCGCGAGCGCGCCGCTGGCCTCCATCTGATCCAACTCGGCCAGACGCAGCTCGGGGCCGTGGGCATGCTCCACCACACGACCGGTCAGCGTGCGCCCGACGGCCTCGGGTTGCTCGTGAATCTCTTTGAGGGCGAAGTGCGCGTAGCCGCCCTTCTCGGCGGACTCGGCATCCCATTCGATATGCATCGGCGCGCGCTGGATGGTGTGCCCGGCGAGATCCATGATGGTGACGCCCGCGGGCACCAGCTTGACGACCTCGCCCTCTTCAAGCAAGAGCACTTGCCGCGTATGCTGGAGCAGGGCGGGAATATCCGAGGCCAGGAACTGCTCGCCCTCGCCCAGCCCCACGATCAGGGGGACGTTGTAGCGCGCCCCGATGATCGTGGCGGGATGCGCGCGACTGACCACCCCGATGGCGTAGGCGCCCGTCACGCGACCAAGCGCCAGGCGCACGGCGTGGAACAGGTCACCGTCAGGGGTGGCGCGGAGGTGATCTTCGATGAGGTGCGCGAGCACCTCGGTATCGGTCTCCGACACAAAGTGATGGCCGGCGGCGCGCAGTTCGTCGCGCAGTTCGGCGTAGTTTTCGATGATCCCATTATGGATGACCGAGATTGACCCCGTGCAATCCAGATGGGGATGAGCGTTCAGATCGTTGGGGCGTCCGTGCGTGGCCCAACGGGTATGGCCGATGCCCATGGTGCCCGCCGGCTCGGCGGTGGCCACGGCGGCGCGCAGATTGGCCAGCTTGCCGGCGCGTTTGGTCACCTGCAGCTCACCCAGCGCCGAGAGGACGGCGATACCAGCGGAATCGTACCCACGATATTCAAGTCGCGCAAGACCATCAAGGAGGATCGGCGTAGCGTTCTGGGGTCCTACGTACCCCACGATGCCGCACATGAGAGAGTATGCTCCTCGCTGTCGCGCCATCGACCGCGCCTCTGTCCCGGCAGTCGCCCGCCGGCTTTGCTCGCGGTCTTAGATAGGGGATGGCGTCCGCCCTGGAGGCACCCGCTGATGGTTCGATAAGCCTCCGCCTCGTCAACTGAGACCCCTCCTCACGTCCCAGTTCATGCGCTACACGTTTCGCTCGATAAGTTTGGGGCATCGGGCCGCCTGTAGGGCGCCTCTGCACCCGCCAATTGTAACACAGTGGGGTAGCCGGTCCAGTTGAGGTCCTGGTGTGGCGCGGGTGAAGATGAACCCGACCGCTGGGGAGCGACTTGTCCACTCCCGCAGTGCATGGCACAATCAGCTACAAATCCGACTTTCGGGTAGACCGTCCCCAATGCGTTGTAACATTGGATTTCACCCGCTCGCACTCCGCGACGGGGTGAGACGAGATGGAGTGTGGGAGGCACGAGATGGGCAAAGAGAAGTCGGCGCGCGCCACCTGGGGCGGCGGCATGCGCTTCGATGTGGTGACTGGATCGGGCCACAGCCTCACGTTGGATACCAGCGAGCTCGATGGCGGCGGGGATGCCGGACCCTCGCCGATGGATATGTTGGTGATAGGCCTGGCGGGCTGCACCGGCATGGATGTCATCTCGATCCTGACCAAGATGCGCCAGCCGGTGACGGGGCTGGAGATTGCCGTCCACGGCGTACGCGTCGATGAACATCCGCAGGTGTTCCAGACGATCACGGTGGAGTACACCTTCACCGGCCAGCACCTGAACGCCGAGTCGGTCGCGCGCGCGATCGAACTCTCAGAGACGAAATAC
>DASYGC010000886.1:0-5026 GCA_036000225.1 Ktedonobacterales bacterium
CCGGGTCGCTGTCAATGACCTCATTTGGCGCGACGTCATCGAGTTCGTTGCCGCCATCGCCAGCTTCAACGGCATCAACGGCATCCACGGCATCCACGGCATCCACGGCGTCGACGGCATCGACGGCATCGACCGCTTCACCGGAATCAACCAGACCGAGGTCAAAGTCACCCTGATCGGCTCCTGTCGGGACGTAGGGATATGCGCCCTCGCCGCGGCCGTTGGTGCCCGTGGTACCCATCCCAAATGCCGGCAGGTTCATACCTGTCATACTCTGGGCCAGCCGGTCCGCGCGCTGCTTTTCGCGCAGCTCCAGCCGCTGTTCCACTCCCGTTCCCGCGGGGATCAGCTTGCCGATGATCACGTTCTCCTTCAAGCCGAGCAGATGATCCGTCGCTCCCGTGATCGCCGCTTCCGTCAGCACGCGCGTCGTCTCCTGGAACGAGGCCGCCGCCAGGAAGCTATTCGTGTTCAGCGAGGCCTTGGTCACGCCCAGCAAGACTGTTTGCGCGGTGGACGGTTCGCCGCCTTCGGCCAGCACGCGCGCGTTGGTCTCCTCATAGTGGAAGCGATCTTCCAGATCGTTGGGCAGCATGTCGGTGTCGCCCGGTTCGTCAATCCGTACGCGCCGCAACATCTGGCGCACGATCACTTCGATGTGCTTGTCGTTGATATACACACCCGTGGTGCGATAGACGCGCTGGACTTCCTTGACCAGATAGATGTGCACCGCCTCGCGTCCCTGAATACGCAGCACATCCTGGGGATCGATCAGCCCCGAGGTCAGCGCCTGGCCCGCGTGCACCCGCTGCCCATTCTGCACCGTGATGTTGGACGCTGCCGGTACCGGGTACTCGCGCTCGTCGCGCTCCTCGAACGTGACGATCACCTTCTCGCTGCTGATGCTGCTGATCTCGCCCGCGGTGCCCGCGCGGATCACCGGCCCGTCGAACTCCGGCTCTTTGGCGTCTTTAGCGTTTTTCGCGTCCTTGCCATCCTTGGTCTCTTTGCCGTCCTTGTTCTCCTTCGCCACTTTGGCGGCGGCGCGTGCCGCTGCCGCGCCCTTGCCTTTGCCCGGCAGGCGTGCGATCACCTGGTCGCGCTCGACGTGCTCGCCTTCGCGGACCAGCACCTCCGCCCCCTTGGGCAGTGGATACTCGTCGGTCAGGTTCTCGGCTGAGACGACGCTGATCTTGCGCGCGCCGCTCTCCTCCAGAATCACCTCGATGGCACCATCGATCTCGCTGATGATCGCCTTGTCCTTGGGCACGCGCGCTTCGAACAACTCCTCGACCCGCGGCAAACCCTGCGTGATGTCTTCCTGCGCACCGGCGATGCCACCGGTGTGGAACGTACGCATCGTCAACTGCGTGCCCGGCTCGCCGATCGATTGCGCCGCGATGATGCCCACCGCGTCCCCAATCTCGACGAGCTTGCCCGCCGCCAGGTTGCGTCCGTAGCACAACCGGCACACCCCATGCGCCGCCAGGCACTGCAACACCGACCGGCAGTACACCTGCCGCACGCCCGCGGCGATCATGGCGTCCACCGTGTCGTCGTCCAGTTCCTGGCCCACCCCCAGCGCGAAGCCTTCCACCGGCGCCTGCAGCGTTCGCCCGATCAACCGGTTGCGGAACGGCTCCTGCATCTCGGCGCTATCCTCCGCCGTGATCCAGATGCCCTCCGTGGTGCCGCAATCTTCGTGCAGGATGATCACATCCTGCGACACGTCAATCAGCCGCCGCGTCAGATAGCCCGACTCCGCCGTCCGCAGCGCCGTGTCGGCCAGGCCCTTGCGCGCGCCGTGCGACGAGATGAAGTACTCCATCACCGTCAGCCCATCGCGGAAGTTGCCGCGTACCGGCAGTTCCATGATGCGCCCCGAGGGATCGGCCATCAGTCCGCGCATGCCCGAGAGCTGGCGAATCTGCTGGAACTTGGCCTTGGTCGCGCCAGACATGGCGATGGTGTAGATCGAGCCGTAGGGGTCCAGCACCCGCTGCACGCTGTCCTGGATCTTATCGGTCGCCTCGGTCCACGTCTGCACGGCGCGGCGGTAGCGCTCGGCATCCGTAATCATGCCTTCGTAGTAGTCATTCTCCAATTGCGCGATGGCCGCATCGGCGATGCTCAGGATCTCCTCGCGGTCGCCGGGCACGATCACATCGCTGATCGCGATACTCGCCCCGCCGCGCGTCGCGTACGTGAAGCCCACCCGCTTGATGGCATCCGCCAGATCAGCGGTGGCCTGGCGCGCGCGCGGTGGATCGTGCCGCGCGTAGTGCTTGAAGCACTCCGCGATCACCTGCTTCAGATTGTCCCGCTTCATCGGATAATTCTTGAAGCGCAGCACTTCCGGCAGTTCCTCGTTGAAGATGATGCGTCCCACCGTGGTGCGCACCAGCCGTCGCGGTCCCACCGCCGTCGGCTTGCCGGGTTCCTGGTAGACTTCGGCGTTGTCCAGCCGCACGAAAATCGGCTCCTGCAACTTGACGCGTCCGGCATCGCCGGGCGTCTCGTACGCCAACACGGCCTCCGTCGTGTCGCTGAAGACGCCGAACCGCTTCGTTCGCAGCAGCTCCTCGTCGCTCGCCGTCTGGTAGACCAGTCCCGTCCCCTCCAGCTTGCGCTCGGCGAAGTCGGGGCGCTCCATCGTCAGGTAATAGCAGCCCAGCACCATATCCTGCGTGGCGCCGATCGAAGGATCGCCCGTCGCCGGATGCAGAATGTTGCGCGACGAAAGCATCAGCGTCCGCGCTTCTTCCTGCGCGCGCTCCGAGAGCGGGACATGCACCGCCATCTGGTCCCCATCGAAGTCCGCGTTGAATGCCGAGCACACCAGCGGATGCAACTGGATCGCGCTGCCTTCCACCAGCACCGCATCGAACGCCTGGATCCCCAGCCGGTGCAGTGTGGGCGCGCGGTTCAGCAGCACGGGGTGGTCGTGGATCACTTCTTCGAGCACATCCCACACTTCCGGGCGCACGCGCTCGACGAACCGCTTCGCGCTCTTGATGTTGTGCGCCAGCCCCTGCTCCACCAGTTTGCGCATCACAAACGGCTTGAACAGTTCCAGCGCCATCTTCTTCGGCAGCCCGCACTGGTGCAGCTTGAGATCCGGACCCACCACGATCACCGAGCGGCCCGAATAGTCCACGCGCTTGCCGAGCAGATTCTGGCGGAAGCGCCCCTGCTTGCCCTTCAGCATGTCCGACAGGCTCTTCAGCTTATGATTGCCCGAGCCCGCCACCGCCCGCCCGCGCCGTCCGTTATCAATCAGCGCGTCGCACGCCTCCTGCAACATGCGCTTCTCGTTGCGGATGATGATCTCCGGCGCGCCCAGTTCCAGCAGGCGCTTCAGCCGGTTGTTGCGGTTGATCACCCGCCGGTACAGGTCGTTCAGATCGCTGGTGGCGAAACGTCCGCCATCCAGTTGCACCATCGGCCGCAGATCCGGCGGCAGCACCGGCAACACTTCGAGCACCATCCACTCAGGCCGGTTGCCCGACTTGCGGAAGGCTTCGACCACGTTCAGCCGCTTCGCCGCCTTCTTGCTGCGCTGCCCACTGGCGCTCTTGATCTCGACGCGCATGCGCGTCGCCAGATCATCCAGGTCGACCTCCTCGAGCAGCGCGCGCACCGCTTCGGCGCCCATGCCGGCATCGAAGATGTCCTCGCCCCCGGTGAACTCCATCAACTGCGCTTCCACTTCCTTGAGTTCGCGGTAGCGCTGCTCCTGCAACAGGTCGAGCCGCTTGAGCGATTCGAGGTCGCGCCGGTGCGCTTCCATCCGCGCGCGGATCTCCCCCGTCTGTGCCACCAGTTGATCCTGGATCGTGGCGATCTCGCCTTCGGCATCCATGCGCGCGCGCTCCTGCTCGCGCTCTGTCGTCTGCGCCCGTGCGCGCGCCTCCTCCTGCGCCGTGCTCGCCAGCAGTTCGCGGTATTCGGCCGCCATGCGCTCCAGCTGCTCGCCGTGCTCGGGTGCCGCGATCTCCCCCGCCTGGGCGATGCGCTCGCCCGAGGGCTCGAAGATCACGTCCTGCTCCAGGACCTTGCCCTTATTTTCCTTGAGCAGCGCCTTGACCCCACGCACCGCCTCGCCCGACGCCTGCAGCGCATCGCCGCGCCGCAGTTCGGCCTCCTCGCCGCTGCTGCGCGCCGTCGCGTCCAACTCTTCGATGCGCGCATCGCGGCGCTGCTGGATGGCCGCGATGCGTTCGGTCACCTCGGTCTCGGCGGCGCCGATCTGCCGCACCACCCCCTCTTCGATGCTCGCCAGCGCCTGGGTGCGCGCGGCGTCATTGACCTCCGTCACCACGTACAGCGCGAAGTAGAGGATGCGCTCGAGGTTGCGTGGCGAGAGATCCAGCAGCAGGCCGATGCGGCTGGGCGTGCCCTTGAAATACCAGATATGGCTCACCGGCGAGGCCAGTTCGATATGGCCCATGCGCTCGCGCCGCACCTTCGAGCGCGCCACCTCCACGCCACACTTGTCGCACACGATCCCCTTGAAGCGCACGCGTTTGTACTTGCCGCAATAGCACTCCCAGTCCTTCGAAGGACCAAAAATGCGCTCGCAGAACAACCCATCCTTCTCCGGCTTAAGCGTCCGATAGTTGATCGTCTCCGGCTTGATCACCTCGCCATAGCTCCACGAGCGAATCTGCTCGGGGCTAGCCAGACTGATACGGATCGCATCGAAATCGTTGACTTCCAGCATGCGGTTTTGGTCCTATCTCATGCACCGACGGTGACTATCTTGTTACGTCCGCTTGCCCCTGTGGGAGTGCCGCGTCGTTCGTGACCGGCGCTTGACCAGCGCCAGCTCCCCAACCCCACCCCCTCATACCAAATCTCTCCAGTCCACGCAGGTGGACTTCGTGGCGGAACACCGTAGGGGCGCATGGGTATGCGCCCGGTCTCAACCGCCCGGCCCTGGTCACTCGTTCTCGAAGCCGCTCAGATTGATGCCCAGTTCCGGCAACACGTCGCTGCCGGCATCCTCCACGAACTGGATCTTCTG
>DASYGC010000887.1:0-2135 GCA_036000225.1 Ktedonobacterales bacterium
AGAGGCTGGCTCCGCGTGCGCTACGGACAGGGATGTGATCAGTTGTGGATTGACCAACTGGCGGCGTGTCGCCTCCACGGCGGCCTTGTTCAGACGCTTGTAGCAATTGAGCCGAAGGCAGTGGCAAATGTACAATAACCCGCAAACGCCATGGCAGCAGTGGCAACAGCCACCGCAACCACCACAGCAACCGTACCAACCGATGGCGCGCCCTATGTTGCGAAATGACAAGATGAAAACGTGGGCGATTATCTTGTTCGTGGTCGGCCATACCCTCGCCCTCATTGGCGGACTGACTCTGGTGGTTGGCGTTGGACTCTGCATCTTGCCATTCGCCTTGATAGCGGAGGCTGCTGGCTTTGTGTGTCTCTGCCTGATTTGATAATGGGGAGAAGCAATACCTGGCTGGCGACCGTCGCATGAACTACGCGTAAGCAAGGAATATGCTTCCGCCTCACGGCACTATGAGTTGACGGTCATACGCTTGGTGGCATGCTCAGTTCACTCGGCTTTGCAATAAGACGCTTCCCTGGCAAGCAGGATCCACTTGTCCGCGACTGGGTATTGGGCCAGTACCGCCTGCCGTCGGACATTGCGGCGGCCATCCGCGAGTTGGCTGAGTAGTCTTGAGAGCAAGACCGGATCATTGGGTTTCCCTGCGCTACCCGTTCCCTACACCCTCGAACGCGCCGGCCCGCAGCGACGCCGCCAGCCGCTCGATCTCCGGCGAGGGGGAGCGGTCGGTTGTCAGCGCCGGCACATCCGCGCGCACCCGCTGGACCGCCGCCGCGACGCCATGGCCCGGCTGTAATGGCTTGCGGAATTCGAGTCCCTGCGCCGCGCAGAGCAGCTCGATAGCGATCACGCGATAGGCCAGGTCGAGGATTTGCCGCAGCTTGATCGCCGAGGTCGCGCCCATGCTCACGAAATCTTCCATGCCCGCCGAGGTTGGGATCGAGTCAATGCTGGCGGGATGAGCCAGCACCTTGATCTCGTTGACCAGCGCCGCCGCCGCGTACTGCGTAATCATGTAGCCGGAGTTCAGGCCCGGATCCGGCGTCAAGAACACCGGGATGCGGTTGTCGCCGGTATCCCAATCGTGCGGGCCCATCAGGCTATAGGTGCGCCGCTCGGAGAAGCTCGCCACCTGTGCCAGCGCGATGCCCAGGAAGTCCAGCGCGAGCGCCAGCGGCTGCCCGTGGAAGTTGCCGCCCGTCAGCACCTCGCCGTCGTCCGGGAAGATCAGCGGGTTATCCGTCACCGCGCCAAGCTCCGCCGCGAAGACGCCCTCGCAGTAGGTGAGCGCATCACGCGCGGCCCCCAACACCTGTGGGGCGCAGCGCAGACTGTATGGATCCTGCACACGCCCGCAATCGGCATGGCTGGGATTGATCTCGCTGCCCGCCAACAGCTCACGCAGCCGCGCCGCCGTCCGCGCCTGGCCGGTCTGCGGCCGCAGCGCGTGGATGCGCGCGTCCAGAGGAACGTAGCTGCCCAGCAGCGCCTCCGTGCTCATCGCGACGGCGACCTCCGCCGCCCGCAACAGCCGCCAGCTATCGGCCAGCGCGAGCGCGCCGCACGCCTCCATCACATGCGTGCCGTTGATGAGCGCCAGCCCCTCCTTCGCGGCCAGCGTCACCGGCGCCAAGTCCGCGTGGCGCAGCGCCTCCGCTCCCGGCAGCCGCTCGCCCGCGAACCAGGCCTCGCCCTCGCCGATCAGCACGAGGCTCAGATGGGCCAGAGGCGCCAGATCGCCACTCGCGCCGACGGAGCCGCGCATGGGGATCACCGGCGTGACGCCAGCATTGAGCATGCCGACGAGCAGGCGGAGCAGTTCGAGCCGCACGCCGGAGTGACCGCGCGCGAGACTGTTCGCCAACAGCAGCATGACGGCGCGGGCGGTGGCGACATCGAACGGCTCGCCGACGCCGCTGGCGTGGCTGCGGATGAGGTTGCGCTGGAGATCGGCAAGCTGGTCGGGCGCGATCTTGATGCGGCTGAGATGCCCGAAGCCGGTGGTGACGCCATAGACGGTGCGGTCCTCGGCGCAGATGCGGTCAACGAAGGCGCGGGCGGCGCGCACCCGCTCGATGGCCGCGTCGTCCAGGCGCACGCGCGCATCCTCACGCGCCACG
>DASYGC010000888.1:0-1534 GCA_036000225.1 Ktedonobacterales bacterium
GGCCGCCCATTTCGCCCCCGCCTGGTGACTGGGGCGGCTGCTGATCTGGGTATGGGCATTCCGGACCCCTTCGCGCTCCAGGCGCAGCGCGGGCCGGCGGGTCTGCGGGCCGTGCTGGATGAGCTACGCCTGGGCACGTTACGCGCCATCGTACGCGAGCACCGGCTCGATCCATCTGGTCGGCTAACCCGCCACAACGACGCCGAACGGCTGCGCGACCTGATTCTGGCGGCAACCAACGCGCGGACGTGAGGCAGCGTGAGGCGGGAGCAGATGGTAGTGCGCGTCTTTGTAGGAGTCCAGCGCGTGCGCAATCAGGCGCACGAGCAGGTGCTTGCGGCGGTTTTCGACGAGCTGGGCGCATACGGCTGCCACGCGGTTGTCACCGAGCACGACCCCCAAGCGGCGACCCGTGACCCCTTGCCACGGATTCGCGCGTCCATCCAGGAGTGCCAGGCAGCGATTATCATCGCCTTTGAGCGGATGCGTATGCCGTTGGCGATTGAATTTCCCGGTACTGAGCACGCCAACTTCATCGTGGAGCGCAGTGTGAGTGCGGTGTGGGATCATATCGAGGCGGCCATGGCCTATCAAGCGGGGTTGCCGATCTTGATCTTGCAGGAGCGCGGACTCTTTCAATATGGCATGGTGAACACACAACGCTCGACCATCGATTTTGGGCTGTTTTCGACCTCGGACGCGGCAGATGGGGTCGCGGCGGTGCGACGTCAGGTGCGCGCCTGGTGCGAGCATCTGACGGCTCACAATAGCGTATCGTGAGCTGACACTACGCGCCCTGGTGGCACCCTGGGTGATCCCCGCAAATCGCGGCGATCCGAGTAGGCAGACGCACCGGTCAGCAGATGTGCCCCAAAGCACGAGGTCGCTCGCCAGCGATCTACCGCGCAAAGAAACGCTGCGTGAAGGTCGCGATGAAGCTCAGTTCAATGATTAGCCCCGTAAAGGCTTCGGCGGCGGCGAGCACCACCAGTGGATTATCGAGTGTCACCGGATTTCCTGAGCTGGGGGCGGGGAAAAAACCGCGTCCGTGGAACGAGGTGACGCTGAAGACCAGAGCCCCCAGGGGTGAGAGCGGCTGGCCAACCTGCGCACCGATCAAATAATAGGCGACGCTGAAGCCAACCACCACGAGCAGATACGCGGCAAAGCTGCGCCTGGGCCGGTAGCCATAGCCGGCAAGCAGATTGAGAAACGTTGACCACCAGAATGAGCCAAGCGCCGCCGCCGCCAAATCACAGCCCGCTGGCAGGCCTGAGCACGATAGGCATAGACATCCGCCTCCTCATTGAGCCCCTGTTCCCTGAGAGCCACCGCGACCTGGCGGTTGGCTCGCACCGCGGCGTGTAAGTCATTCAGACGTGTGTCACGGCTGGTAGGTCGCTGTGAGCCCGTTCGGAGCCGTGCCGCCAATTCATCGCCGAGCACGGGGATGCTGTTCCAATCGATGGTCGCCAGATTTGCGCCGCCCCAGTGCATGTCAGCCACGCTCACGCATGTCGTCGCATTGCCCAAC
>DASYGC010000889.1:0-5008 GCA_036000225.1 Ktedonobacterales bacterium
AAGAGGCGGAGACTCAACAGCGATCGACCTGGGAAGCGTTGTACGGGATCGCATCCAATGGACAGGAACCACCAACCGACGAGCAGGTCGCGCAGTGGCTCGATGACCATCGGATGGAGAAGTATGGCAGATAGTGTGCCGAGGTCTCCACCGCCCGTACCTGCTCGGCGCGTGATGCCAGGCGCCAGCGAGCACGACGCGCACCGGGGAGGGCCATTTGATGCAGCCGAGCGACGACCAGCCACTGTCCATCTTCACTATCGGTCATTCCAACCACGCGCTGGAACACCTGTTGCGGTTGCTCGCCGATCATGGCATCCAGTCGCTGGTGGACGTGCGCTCGCAGCCCTATTCGCGCTACGCGACGCACTTCAATCGCGCCGACCTCGAATACGCCGTCAAACGTCAGCACATCCGCTATGTCTTCATGGGCGAGGAGTTGGGCGGCCGGCCGGTGGGCGATGAGTTCTACGACGCTGAAGAGCACGTGCTCTACTCACGGGTCGCACAGGCATCGTTCTTTCTCACGGGCATCGAGCGACTGATTGACGAAGGCGCGCTCTATCGCACCGCCATTCTGTGCAGTGAGGAGAATCCCACCGACTGCCACCGCCGGCTGCTGATTGGGCGCGTGCTGGCCGGCCAGGAGGTCGTGGTGCGCCACATTCGCGGCGATGGTCGCGAGCAGACCGAGGCTGACCTGCAGCCGATGGCCGCGGCGCCACCCGCGCAGCAGGTCTCGCTGTGGGGCGAGCCGGAGTCCGCGCCGCCTGACCAGGAAGCTACCTGGCGCTCGGTGCGCCCGATTCCACGACGGCGCGCGCAGCCCGGTGCGCCCACTCAGGGTGACGAGTGGGGCTCCGAGGACTTTTAGAAAAAGCCTTGACAGGCTTGAATATCCTGTGGTATGCTCTCACTCTGGCGGACTTATGCGCACCAGTTGGCAGAGTTGGCGCGCGTGGCTGTCTCGTCGGGTACGGTGCCCGAAGATGCGGCCCACCCAGGAGCGCACGAGACGTCGATTTTCTCAATACACCCTATCAACAGTCCTCATCCCCCACGATGCCGTGAGATTCATGCCGCGCCCTTTTCGCACCCGTCGCCGCCTTGCGAGTTCACCTGGCGGGATGGTTCCGCCGCGCACGACTGCCCGTGCGCGGCTGTGCGGTGTCTGGCGCGGCACCGCGACGGCGTCGTTTGGGGTGTCATGGCGCCGCTGAGGAACGGTGCCCGGACCGTCAGATAGCGCGTACCCGAACATGCGGCGATTCAAGGTTGATCCACGGCTTGTCATCCACGATCCAGCACCCCTTGGCCGGTCAGGGCGGCAGGGTCAAGTTCTCGCGAACTGTTGCCGCGCCGCACAGGGTGTCCTTAGAGGGCGGACGTCGGGTGCGTTTGGCGCTGTCCACCACGGCATGGAGGTCGTCCACCCCGTGGTGTTCCCCGTGCGGCGACGTGGCGTGAGCGCGGCGGCGCGCCCAGTAGGGTGTGCTCATGCCCCACCACACGGATCAACGAGTCCCAGAGGGCGTACCCATGCGCCAGTACGAAGGACGGCGATAACGAAACCTGGAGGGCGTACCTCACGACCGGTCACGAATGACCCGTTCGCCCCCACGGATTACGAAACCCAGCGTGTTCCGTCCTGTCATACCACATCGCGTAGGAGGCATGTTCGCCCGTGGCATCGTCTGTACGTTGCGCATGCGCTCCCAGTCCCCATTTGCGCCATAGCTCCGCAAGGGCATCCACCTTGGATGTCCGTCGGCTCGCGTCAGAACATCGTCGCATCGTGGATTCCGTGAGGGGTGTCCGGTTGAACACCCCACGTTGGCGGATGTTGCCGCTGGATGGTGTGTTCTATCACATCCGCGCCACCGTTGCACGCGAGGGTCCGTCATAACCGGTCAAGCAGATGGCCGGCCTCTCGGCAAACGGCGTTGTAGCCTGTCATGATTGTTCGTGACCGGGCTTTGTTATTCGTGACCGTTCATTACCGTTCCTGACCGGTCATTAGTAAAAGAGGAGTTACCATCGCATGGCACTGAGCAGGGCCGTCTCGTTCCCCGAGCGCATGAGCTTCGCGCGAATCCCCGATATCCGCGCCATGCCCAGCCTCATTCAAGTGCAGCTCAGTTCGTTCGAGTGGTTCAAGCGTGAGGGGTTGCGTGAACTCTTTGGCGAAATCTCGCCCATCGAGGATTTCACCGGCAAGAACCTCAAGCTCGAGTTCCTCGTTTCCGACGAACCGTTTCAGGCGCCCAAGTACACCGAAGATGAATCGCGCGAGCGCGACGCGACCTATGCCGCCGCGCTCTATGTGATCGCGCGCCTGACGTATAAGGAAACCGGCAACATCATCGAGAAGGAAATCTTCATGGGCGACTTTCCGCTCATGACCAAGGATGGCACCTTCATCATCAATGGCGCCGAGCGCGTCGTCGTCAGTCAGTTGGTGCGCTCGCCGGGGGTCTACTTCACCGCCAGCGAGGACCCGACCACCGGGCGCCAGCTCTTCGCCGCCAAGCTGATCCCCAACCGCGGCGCCTGGCTCGAATTCGAGACCAGCAACAAGCATCTGCTCTCGGTCAAGATCGACCGCAAGCGCAAGATTCCCATCACCACGCTGCTGCGCGCCATGGCCGCGATTGGCGAACGCGATCCGGGGAAGTCCGAGCACACGCCGGATCTGCGCACCGATGCGGGCCTGCTGGCGGCGTTCGCCGATGTGGACACGGGCGACCATCGCTATCTGGCGACGACGCTGGAGAAGGATGCGGTGAAGACGCCGGAGGAGGCGCTGCTGGAGGTCTACCGCAAGTTGCGGCCGGGCGATCCGGCGACGCTGGATAATGCGCGCAATCTGGTGAACAATCTGTTCTACCATACGCGGCGCTACGATCTGGGCAATGTCGGGCGCTACAAGCTGAACCGCAAGCTCGATCTGGCCAAGCCGCAGACCATTCGTACCCTGACGCAGGATGATGTCGTCGCCATCGTGCGGCGCATGATTACGCTGAACAATGGCGTGGGGCACAAGGATGATATCGATCACCTGGGCAACCGGCGCGTGCGCTCGGTGGGCGAACTGATCCAGCAGCAGTTCCGCGTGGGGTTGCTGCGTATGGAGCGGGTGGTCAAGGAGCGCATGTCGATCATCCAGGATGCTTCGACGGCCACGCCCAATCAGTTGATCAATATTCGTCCCGTCGTCGCCGCCATGAAAGAGTTCTTCGGGGGCAGTCAGCTCTCGCAGTTCATGGATCAGATCAATCCGCTGGCCGAGATCGGGCACAAGCGGCGCCTCTCGGCGCTGGGTCCGGGTGGTCTCTCGCGCGAGCGGGCGGGGTTCGATGTGCGCGATGTGCACCACTCGCACTATGGGCGCATCTGTCCCATCGAGACGCCGGAGGGTCCGAACATCGGGCTGATCGGCAATATGTCGACCTACGCGCAGATCAATCCCTATGGGTTCATCGAGACACCCTATCGGTTGGTCTACCATAAGCTGCCTGGGGATGATCCGCGGCTGCTGGGGCAGTCGTTGCGGCGCGATGTGCTGGATGGCACGACGCTGGTGGCGAGCACGGGGGCGGTGGTGGATGGCGGCCTGGCGGGCAGGATCGCCAAGGCGGTGGCTGCGGGCGAGGTCTACATTCAGCCGTGGGTCTCCGATGAGGTGGAGTATCTGACCGCCGACGATGAGGAGCGCTACATCATCGGGCAGGCCAATGCGCGGTTGGACGATGAGGGCCACTTCCTGCAGGAGCGCGTGCTGGCCCGCCACGAGGGCAACTTCGTGCAGGAGCACCGCGACCGCATTGATCTCATGGATATTTCACCGCGCCAGACCGTTAGTGTGGCGTCGGCGCTGATCCCCTTCCTGGAGCACGATGACGTCAATCGCGCCCTGATGGGGGCCAATATGCAGCGCCAGGCGGTGCCGTTGCTGCGGCCGCAGGCGCCGATTGTGGGCACGGGCATCGAACGCCAGGTGGCGGCAGATTCGGGGCAGGTAGTGCTCAGCACGGTGGATGGCGAAGTCGTCAGCGCGACGGCGCGCGTGGTGACCGTGCTGGACGACGCGGGGGTTGAGCATCCCTTCAAGCTGCGCAAGTTCGTGCGCTCCAACCAAGGGACGTGCATCAATCAGCGCCCCATCGTCAACAAAGGTGATCGCATCGCGGCGGGGCAGGCCATTGCCGATAGCTCGGCCACGGAGCATGGGGAACTGGCGCTGGGGCAGAACATCCTGGTGGCGTTCATGAGCTGGGAGGGCGGCAATTTCGAGGATGCCATCCTGATCTCCGAACGCATCGTGCGCGAGGATCTCTTCACCAGCATTCATATCGAGAAACACGAGGTGGAGGCCCGCGATACCAAGCTGGGTCCCGAGGAGATCACCCGCGATATCCCCAACGTGGGCGAAGAGGGCCTGCGCAATCTGGATGAGACGGGAGTGGTCTACATCGGGGCGGAGGTCGGCCCTGGGGATATCCTGGTGGGCAAGATCACGCCCAAGGGCGAGACCGAACTGACGGCGGAGGAGAAGCTGCTGCGGGCGATCTTCGGCGAGAAGGCGCGCGAGGTGAAGGATACGTCGCTGCGGGTACCGCACGGCGAGCACGGCAAGGTCGTCGAGGTCAAACGCTTCTCGCGCGAGGCCGGCGACGATCTGCCGGCGGGAGTCAATCAGCTGGTGCGCGTGGCGGTGGCGCAGAAGCGCAAGATCGGCGCGGGCGACAAGATGGCGGGGCGCCACGGCAACAAAGGCGTCATCAGCCGGGTGTTGCCCGTCGAGGATATGCCGTTCATGCCGGATGGCTCGCCGGTGGATATCATCTTGAATCCGCTAGGGGTGCCGCACCGCATGAATATCGGGCAGATCATGGAGACGCATCTGGGCTGGGCGGCGCAGGAACTGGGCATGACGGTGGCCTCGCCCGTCTTCGATGGGGCGAGCGAGGAGGACATCGAGGAATTGCTCGACCGCGCGCGCTCGGCG
>DASYGC010000890.1:0-2161 GCA_036000225.1 Ktedonobacterales bacterium
ACGTCAGATCTACCGCCTGATGGACATCGGCACTGCCAAGCCTTCGCCCGCCGAGCGCGCGCGTGTCGCGCATCATGGGCTGGATGTGGTCTGGCCCAACGAGGCGTACTCCTTGGCGCAGTACCAGACTGACGCCACGCGCGCCATCGCCGCGGTCGGGCAGCGCGGACGCTTGCCGCTGCTAGTCGGTGGCACGGGACTGTACATCCGCGCGGTGATCGACGGGCTGGCGATCCCGCGGGTGCCGCCACAGCCGGAACTGCGCGCCGCGCTGGAGGCCGAAGCCGCCACCGGCGGCGCTGGCGTGTTGCATGCGCGCCTGACCGCCCTCGATCCCGCCGCCGCCGCCACCATCGACCCCGCCAATACCCGCCGGCTGGTGCGCGCCCTCGAAGTCTGCATCGTTTCGGGCAAGCCGTTCTCGGCGCAACGTGGCGCCCGGCCGACGCCGTACCAGCCACTGGTGCTGGGACTGAACACCGAGCGCGCCGCGCTCTATGCCTGGGCCGACCAGCGGGTGGAGGCCATGCTCGCCGCCGGTCTGGTCACCGAGGTGGAAGCGCTGCTCGCGCGCGGCTACACCTGGGACCTGCCCGCCCTTTCCAGTCTGGGATACCGCGAGATCGGCGCCGCTCTGCGCGGAGAGGTAGCGCTAGCCGAGGCCAGCGAGCGGATGAAGCTGGCCACCCACGCCTACATTCGCCGCCAGCTCACCTGGTTCCGGCCCGATGCCCGCATTCACTGGCTGGATGCCGCCACCCCCGATCTGACCGATGTGGCAAGCGCGCTGGTGGCCCCGTGGCGCGCTGCCCATTCGGCCCAGATCGGTTGACAGGCCGGTATGCGCGGTGTAACAGTGGGGGGGCTGTGCTCACGCGCACTCTAAAGGACGGTACGATATGCGGGGCGCCCCCCCACCCGAGCCGCCCCGTGGCGGTCGGTCTGGTCAGTCGGGCCGCTTCCCGGTCCGCCCTGATGGCTCGCAACGGCTCGGCCAGCGCGCCAGCGGCGGGAGTGCTGGCGCGCCACCCGGCGGCGCCTCGCTTGGCCGCCTACCTGCGCCGGGTGCTGGCCGCACCGCTGCCGGCAACCGCACGCCTGGCGGCTATGCCCCTTCGGGTCCGCGGCGCGCATACGGCTCACCCTCAGGCGTGCGTCAACCGGTAGGGCCCTCTGGCCCGGCTACCGGCTACGGACCCGGCGCGTATCCCTCCGCCGAGCTGACCGCGGCGACCATGGCGCGGCCACGACTACGCACCGCCATGCTGCACTTCGGCAATCCTGGCCACCTCTGGCGTGGCGAGTTCAATTCGATGTTGGGCGAGGCGGTCATCAGCGTTGGGGTCGTGATGTGGCTCGCGCTCGCGACCTACTCGCCCAAGGATATCGCCCTGGCACTGGTGGCGCTGGGTCTGCCCGCGTTGATCGCCGGCCCACTGGCGGCCCCGCTGACCCGTGTACAGGAGCCGGCGGGGCTCTTCAAACTGTTTGGCCGCCTGCGCGTCCTCTTCGCGCTGGGCCTGATCGGCATGCACTTTCTGACCATCCTGCCTGTCATGTATCTCTTGCTGTTCGGCATCTCGCTGTGCGGACGGCTGCGCGCCACGTTGCGTGTGGCGGCGATGCGCGCCTGCCTGGCGACTGGCGAGCCCGAACGCGTGGCGGCCTCTACGCATTTCGCCGCAGTTGTCGTCGCGGTGGCCGGGCCATTGCTGGCGAGCATCCTCTATCTGCTCGATGGCGAGCGGCTGCTGTTCGTTTCTGTGGGCGGTGCCGTCTTCTTTCTGCTCAGCACCAGTTCCGATGCGCTCGTGAGGGCACTACCGCGCTCGCGACGTGCCTTTCTGCTCGCCAAGCCAGAGCCAGATGTCTACGACTCCAAACGCGAGGTAGCATCCGAGGAGATAGGCGCCGACGACGACCCCAACGCGGACGACGACACCGCGCAGGCGGCGGGCCGTCTCGAATCCGCACTCCCCGAGTGGCAGCAATGGGGACCCGGCAAGTTTGGCGAGGCCGTCGCCGATATCTCCGCTGGCCTGGGGCTGGCCAGCAGCACCGCCCGCGGCGCGTCCGCGCTGCGCACCCTGGCGGCCATCGCCCTGGTGGGAGGCGGCATCAGCATTATCGAGGTCTTCTACATCACCGATCATCTCTTGCA
>DASYGC010000891.1:0-5027 GCA_036000225.1 Ktedonobacterales bacterium
CGATCAGCGCGATCTTCTCGGCCAGGATGTCGCCGACATGCGGACCGCTCCCTCGCTCACCACACGCTCCGATCTGCGCAACATTGCCATTATTGCTCACGTCGATCACGGCAAAACCACGCTGGTGGATGGACTGCTCAAACAGAGCAAGATCTTCCGTGAGAATCAGCAGGTGGGCGAGCTCATCATGGACTCGAACGAGCTCGAACGCGAGCGTGGCATCACGATTCTGGCCAAGAACACGGCGGTGATCTACCGCGGTGTCAAGATCAACATCATCGACACTCCGGGACACGCCGACTTCGGCGGCGAGGTGGAGCGTGTGCTCAACATGGCCGATGGCTGCCTCTTGCTCGTCGACGCCGTCGAAGGGCCGATGCCGCAGACACGTTTCGTGCTGCAGAAGGCGTTCGAGATCGGCCTCAAGCCGATCGTCGTCATCAACAAGATCGACCGCCGCGATGCGCGGGTCGAGCAAGTGTTGAGCTGGACGCAGGACCTCTTCCTCGAACTGGCCACGCGCGATGAGCACCTCGATTTCCCGGTGCTCTACACTATCGCGCGCGAGGGCATCGCGCGGCTGCGTCCTGATGACACGAATACCGATCTGGTGCCGCTGTTCGAGACGATCCTGCGCTATGTGCCGGCACCGGTCGTTCAGGTGGATGGTCCACTGCAACTGCTGGTGACCGCGCTGGACTATGACGACTACAAGGGTAAGTACGCCATCGGCCGCATCACCCGCGGCAGTGTGCGCCCGGCGATGCCGGTGGTGCGCATTGCCCGCGACGGCACGCAGACGCGCCAGCGCATCAGTCTGGTCTACACCTATCAAGGGCTGGGGCGGCTGGAGGTGGCGGAGGCCACCGCGGGCGATATCGTGGCGCTGACGGGCATCGCCGATGCCAACATCAGCGAGACCATCGCCGACGCCGAGAACCCCGAGGCGCTGCCAGGCATCGACATTGACGAGCCGACGCTCAAGATGACCTTTGGCGTCAATACCAGCCCCTTCGCGGGCCGCGAGGGGCGTTTCAGCACGTCGCGCCAACTGCGCGCCCGGCTCTACCGCGAGCTGGAGACCAATGTCAGCCTGCGCGTGCAGGATGGCAGCGGCGCCGATGAGTTTATCGTCTCGGGACGCGGCGAGTTGCATCTGGCGGTGTTGATCGAAACGATGCGCCGCGAGGGTTACGAACTGCAGGTCTCGCGGGCCGAGGTGATCACCAAGGAAGTGGATGGCAAGCTGCTGGAGCCGGTCGAGCGGCTGCTCATCGATACACGCGAAGCCTATATCGGCCCCATCAGCGAGAACCTGGCGGTGCGCAAGGCGCGCATGGTGAATATGGTCCACGACGGCAATGGCAATGTGCGACTGGAATATGACCTGCCCACTCGCGGGCTGATCGGGTTCCGCAACGCCTTTATGACGCTGACACAGGGCAACGGCGCGGCCAACAGTCTGCTGCTGGGTTACGAGCCGTGGTGCGGTCCGATCGGCACGGCGCGCATGGGCGCGTTGATCGCCTCGGAGACCGGCGTGGCCGTCACCTACGGCCTGAATAACGCGCAGGAGCGCGGCCAGACGTTCATCGATCCGCAGACACAGGTGTATGGGGGCATGGTCGTCGGGCTGCATCAGCGGCCCGCCGATCTGGCGGTGAATGTCTGCAAGGAAAAGAAGCAGACCAACGTACGCTCGTCTACCTCGGATATCGCCGTACGCCTGACGCCCGCCACCAAGCTGAGCCTGGAGCAGTCGCTCGACTTCATCAACTCGGATGAACTGGTGGAGGTGACGCCGAGCACCATCCGGCTGCGCAAGCGTCTGCTCACCCAGCACGAGCGCTCGCGCGCAAAGGATAACGACCAGGGCCGCTAGACTTCGCGTGCCACAAATCGGTCGTAGGCGAATGGCCGCAGCAGCGCGGGCTGCTGCCCGGTCAGCGCCCAGTCCGCCAACAGCTGGGCGACGGCCGGGGCGATGGCGAAGCCGTGGCCGGACCAGCCAACGCCCACCAGCAGGTTGCGCGCGCCGGGAAGCTGGCCGATGATCGGGATGTCGTCGACGCAATCGGATTCCGAGCGGGTAGCATCGCTCTGCGCGATCCCGATTCCGCGTAGCGCGGGATAGACCGCGCTGGCCTCCGCCAGATTGCCGGCGATCTGCGCCGGGATCGTCTCGCAGCGGCCAGTCTGCTCGTTCCAGCGGCCGCGCCAGCCGCCGGTGATCATCACGCGACTGCCAGTCAGCGGCTTCATAGAGAGCGTGCGCGAGTCGTGGCCGATCAGATGGCTGAGCGGGAGTGGCTCGACTGGTTCGGTCACCAATACCTGCGGGACCATGCGCCACACTGGCAGCGCGATTCCCAGCGCCTCGCGCACGAACTCGACGACGTGCAGGTTCGAGAGCAGCAGTACTGTGCGGTTCACGCCGATGCGCTCGCCCTGCGCGGTGATGAGCGTGCTCACCCGCTCGTCCGCATGCTCCAGCCCTTCTACGCGAGTGTGTTCGCGCACGGTGGCGCCCGCGCGCACGGCGGCTTGCGCCAGAGCTCGCGTGGTCGCCGTATGGTCGGCGACGCCGTCCAGCGGGCAATAGAGCGCGCCGACGATGGCGTCGCTTACGTTCGGCTCCAGCGCCAGCACCCCGGCGCGGTCGAGCAGTTGCGTCGGGATGTCGTGCTGTTGCTGGAGCCACTGCCGGGCGGGGGCGCTGGGCAAGCCGTCGCGCGGCCCGTTGCGCTGCTCCTCAATCAACAGCAGCTGGCCGGTGCGTTCGTAGCCCGTCGGTGCGCCAAGGTTATCGGCCAGGGTGGGCCACAGGTCGTAGGCCAGGCGCATCAGCGGCAGCTCGCGCACGTCGCGTCCATTGGCGCGCACGCCGCGTTTGCCAGGGCCCCCTGAGGCGCCGCTGGCAATCGTCGCGGCTTCCAGCAGCAGCACGTCGGCGCCGCGCGTGGCGAGCTGCCAGGCGACGCCGGCGCCGTAAATCCCCCCGCCGACGATCACATAGTCGTGTGGCATGATGCTCCCCTGGGGACAGTTTACCGCATCGATGGTTATCATGCCGTCGCTATACGAGCGTCCGCAATTTCTGAAGGAGTTTGCCATGCTCTCCCCAGTTCAGCGGCCACGATTTCCTGCCCCCAGCCTGCCACGTCGATCGCCTCGGTGAGACGTCATCGGTTCTCCGCACGCCGCTTCGTTCCCACACCCAATCGTCCGAGGCCGCTGCCAGCCGCGCCCAGCACCGTGGCGATGACTGGCGCCTCCACCAGGTGGGTGAAGCCGTTGTCGAAGGTGTTGGCGATGGCAAAAGCGCGCACATCGGTCCAGCCGCTGCGCCGGAAGTCGGGATCGCCGGTCGCGCCATGCGCCAGTTGCGGCAAAGCGAGATTCACGAGCAGAAAGCCGAACGTTACTGCGATCAGGATCGCGATCATGGAGCACCAGATGGCGGTCGCCGGGCCAAGCCAGAATGAGCGCGTTCGCCGGCCGCCGAGAAATCCCGCCACGCCAAAGAGCGCGAAAAGCGCGAGCATGCCGACGCCGGTGGTGAGCGTCACCACTGGCTGGGGCAACGACCAGAGGCTCTCCAGCGTGATGTCCGCCAGTTCGATGGCGCCGCCGAGCAAGCCAATGACCGTCCCCACGCGCACAGCAGCCGGGGCGCCAGCAACGCGCCTCGTGAACGAGGGCAGCACGCCGACCACCGTTGCGTAGACGACGAGCGCGGCGACCGGCTCGACCAGATAGGTGAGCGCGCCGGAATTGGAGAAGAAGGTCGGATAGTGGGCCACGCGCACGGCAAGTAAGAGCAAATCGCCGCCGATCAGCCCCAGCAGCCAGGGCCGGAGCCCGCGCGCCAACCGGTTCGATTCGCCTACCACGGCGGGAACTGGGAAGATCAAAGCGCACGCTGCCTTTCTCACCAGCCAGGTGCCATCTCGTGCTTGACAAGATATGTGGCACTTGGTACACTATCAGTTAGTGATATATCATTTATTGATATGATGCGCAAGGGGGCACGTAGACCATGTCGCTCACCGACCTCGGCCCGTTCGCTGACGCGGGCCTGTTGATCCTGGCGAGCCTGGCCGCTGGGCCCAAGCACGGCTACGCCATGCTCGAAGATATCGAGGCAATGGCCGGAGTACGCATGGGACCTGGCACCCTGTATACGACACTGGCGCGGCTCCAGCAGCGGGGTTGGATTGTGGCGCTGCCGGTTGACGACACGCGTCGCCCCTATCGCCTCACCGGCGCGGGCAGCGCCGTACTGCGCGTGCAGCTTGGCCGGCTGGAACGCTTCACGGCCTCCGGGCTGAAGCGGCTGGGAATCGCGGGCATAGCAGAGGGAGGTGTCACACAATGAGAGGGATGCTCGTTGGCCGCCTGGCACGGCGCATCATCGATCTCTATCCGCGTACGTGGCGGGCGCGCTACGCCGCTGAGGCACTGGATCTGCTCCAGGCGCGCGCGCCCACGCTGGGCGACGCCGTGAATCTCGCGCTCCACCTGGTCTACACCCACCTGCATCCCGATCTGATGGTCACCAGCGAGGCCTCGCTGGGTGAAAGGCTGGCGCTGCTCATGCGTGTGCTACGATCAAGCGAGATCGCCATCTTCTGGGCCTTTGTGACCGCGATGATCGCCTGGCTCCAGTTCGGCGGTTTGGTGGACGGCGGTCCGTATATGCCGCTGACCGGTACGGCTGGCACCTGGCCCCTCGTGGGGATGAAACCCGTCAATGGCATCAGCGCGGCGCTGGCCATGCAGTCGGCGGCGGTTGATCTCGCCATGCTGGCGGTGCTCGCCGGCGGTATTCCGCTCGCGGTAGCCGCCTGGCGGCGCGCGCCATCGCTACGCTGGTACTTCCTCGTGCCGGTCGCGGCGGTGATCGGAGCCTTGGCACCAGGGATCGTAGCGCTCTTCATCTGGCCGCATCGGGCGGCATTCAACCTCACCTTTGAGTCGCCGCTTACGGTTGCCTATTCGGTGTGGTTTGTGGGCCTGGCGGTCGT
>DASYGC010000892.1:0-1769 GCA_036000225.1 Ktedonobacterales bacterium
GCCATTTCCGCGCCACCGAGGTCTTGAACTCCGACCACTATCGTGGCGTGGTCGGCGACGATCCCAACGATCAGTCAGTGCCCGAGGCGGCGTTCAGCGCGCTGCACTACATCGCCGGACTGCGTCTCACGCTGGGCAAGCTCACCGTCATCGACGCGACCAATGTCAAGCCGCCCGACCGCGCGCACCTGGTGCGGCTGGCGCGCGAACACGATCTGCTGCCGGTGGCCATCGTGCTCAACATGCCTGAGCACCTCTGTGTCGAGCGCAATGCCCTGCGCCCCGACCGCCCGTTGGGCCACCATGTCGTCCACAACCATGTGGCGCAACTGCGTCGTGGATTGCACGGGCTGGAACGCGAAGGTTTCCGCTACATCCACACGCTCTACACCCCTGAAGACATCGAGCGCGTGCGCATCGAGCGCACGCCGCTGTGGAGCAATCGCCTGGACGAGCACGGCCCGTTCGACATCATCGGCGATGTGCACGGCTGCTATGAGGAACTGTGTGAGTTGCTGGATCGCCTGGGCTACGTTCCCGACGCGGTAGCGGGGCGGCGTCACGCCGAAGGCCGGCGGGCCATTTTCCTGGGCGATCTGGTGGATCGCGGGCCGGATGTGGTCGCGACCGTGCGACTGGTCGAGCGCATGGTGGCGGACGGCCAGGCGTTCAGTGTGCCTGGCAACCATGATGAAAAGCTGCTGCGCTACCTCAAAGGCGCCAAAGTGCGTATCACTCATGGCCTCGACCAGAGCGTGGCGCAACTCGATGCCCTGGACGAAGCCGACCGCGCGCTGTGGGCCAGCGAGTATCGCGCCTTCGTGAGCGGGCTGATCTCGCATCTGGTGCTGGATGGCGGCGCTTTGGTGGTGGCCCACGCGGGCATGAAGGCCGCCTACCAGGGACGCGCCTCCGGGCGCGTGCGCGCCTTCGCGCTCTTCGGCGAAACCACCGGCGAGACCGACGAGTGGGGCCTGCCCGAGCGCCTGAACTGGGCGGCGGACTACCGTGGGCGCGCGGCGGTGGTATATGGTCACACGCCCGTGCCGGCGGCCGAATGGCTGAACAACACCATCAACATTGATACCGGCTGTGTTTTCGGCGCCCGCCTCACGGCGTTGCGCTGGCCTGAGCGCACGCTGGAGAGCGTGCCGGCACGCCAGACGTACGCCGAGTCCCGGCGGCCGCTGGCCGCGCCAGGCGCCCGCGCCGAGGAGCATCCCGATACGCTGCTGCGCCTCGACGACGTGTTGGGCAAGCAGATTGTCACCACCCGCCTACGCGGCAATGTGATCGTCGAGGCCGATCGCTCCGCCGCCGCGCTGGAGGTGATGAGCCGCTTTGCCCTCGACCCGCGCTGGCTGATCTATCTGCCACCGACCATGTCGCCGTGCGAGGCGGCGACGCTGCCCGGCTGGCTGGAGTATCCCGACGAAGCCTATGCCTACTATCGCGGGCTCGGCGTCGCGCGGGTGGTCTGCGAAGCCAAACACATGGGCAGCCGCGCGGTGCTGGTGTTGTGTCGCGATGGCGCCGTCGCGCGGCGCCGCTTCGGCGTGCCCGAAGATGGGCCGCCTGGCGCCTGCTATACCCGTACCGGGCGCCGCTTCTTCGACGACGACGCGCTCAACCGCACCTGCATCTCGCGGTTGTCGACAGCGCTGACGCGGGCCGGCTTCTGGGAGCGCTTGGAGACGGACTGGGTCTGCCTCGATGCCGAGCTGCTGCCCTGGAACGCGAAGGCGCAAGGACTGCTGCGCGAGCAGTAT
>DASYGC010000893.1:0-4084 GCA_036000225.1 Ktedonobacterales bacterium
TGGCTGATGACGCACGTCGAGATGACGCGTCTGCCGCTGCCCTGGGTGGCACTGGGCGTGCTGGTCATGCTCGTGCTCGGTCAGCTGGCGGTGCTGGTACCGGCACGTCGAGCGTCCAGGGTGCCGCCGGTCGTGGCGACGCGATCGGTTTGAGGTTTGAACAATCGGTTGTGGGACGCTGCAAAGGACAACGGGATCGGAGACACTTGAACCGGCAGATGCCCCTGTTCGCTCTTTCGTTCAAGAGCGGTCCCAAGAGAAATTGCCCTGGTGTCGGTTGCGTGCACCGTTGCAAGCCATTTGGACAGGGCTGGATGCTAGATTTGACAGACGCAATGGAATGCGTCCAACCATCACTTCACTCCAACGGGGAAAATCATGCAAAAGAAGACTGTTTTTGCCGGCCTCACGTTCCTGGCCCTGTGCTTTTCGGGTGCCGCCTTTTCGCAAGCCGCTCTCACGGGCCTTGGTCAGTCATGGCCCAACACGACGGATGTCTCGGTCAGCCCGAACTATCATGTGTTTGTCTTCACGTCGGGAGGGGTCCGCTACATTCAGGTGAACGATTTCTACGGAAACATCCTGGGCAGCGTCGGAACAGCCAACGGTCAATTCATCACCTTGCCCATCGGACGTTTCGCACAACGGGTTTCGACGCCGCAACAGCCGGCACCGGCCTCGGATGCAACCCCTGCAACTGCGCCCGCCGTGGTTTACAACGATGGCGCCACGACCGTCACCGCCACGCCCATGAGCGACGGCACGCTCCAGCTCAATGCGTCGTCGTCGACATCGCAATGCGACCCGGTGGATTGCAATATCAAGAGGCAGTAAGCGCTCGCATCCGGCCCGGCGGCATCAGTCGCCGGGTTCAATGGGATCGAGCAACAGCACGCTCACCCGCTGGCCGCTCGCCATGGAGCGCACCCGAACCTTCCCTTCGAACGTGGCCGCACGGTCCACGATGGCCGCGTGGCCCATCCCGCTGGTGGTGCGTTGCAGTCGCGGGAGCAGCGAATCCCAACGGATGTGCGGCAATCGAACGGGATTGGCGCGCACATCGATTTGAATGACCACCCATCGTCGTCGATGCTGCCCGCAGCGGATGATGACGTGGACATCCGATACATCCCTGCCAAGGCAGCGCTCCGCCACGGCTTCGCCAATGATCCGGTACACCGCCAGGTGAATAGCATGCGAAAACGCGCTGAGTTGTCCGCGCTGTTCGCACCAGTAGACCATCCCGGCCTCGTCCAGCATCCTGGCGAACGGCCCTTCACGGAATGATCTGGGCAACCCGCGTTGACCGATCTGATTCGGATACAAACCGTCAGCCAGGCGATGCAACTGGTCCTGCGCAGACAGCGCCTGACGCTGATAGCTGCCATCGTCATTGACGGGCCGCAAGTGGCTCAGCCGGCTTGCCAGCATCAGCAGGGCGGAATGAAAGGAATCCCGGATCTGGTCCAGCGCCAGCGCCGTGTTCCTCAACTGGACCTCTCCCAGGTTTACATTGCGTTGCGCCAGCGCCAGGGCATTGCGCATGTCCGCACGTTCCTGCTGCACGCGCCGATCCAGAAGAGCGATGCGCGCCCCGGCCAGAAGCATGGTTGAAATCGCCATCGCGACCAGTATTTCTGCCTGAAGCGTCGCGTGATCGTTGCGAGCCGGCATCAGAATCATGATGCCGAAGCTGGCCAACGTGCCGCCGATGGCCGCGCCTTTCCACCCATGACGAAGCGCGAGCCAGGCCACGGGGAGGAACATCGCCATCTGCGCAATCTGCTGGGCACGCGGATCGCCCTCTCCCATCCAGACCATGAACGCGAACGCCGGCAACGCAAAGAGGACCGCATCAAACACCAGCCGGCTTTCAAGGGTGTCGTGAACTAGTTGGCGCCAGCTGCCGTTTGCCTCCAGGAAGAGCTGGCGGAACACCAGCGTGATGGGGGTGATGGTGAGGATGCCCAGAAAATTGCCCAGGATCAGCTGCGCAGTCAGCTGCCCATACCGGAGTACATAGCCGGGCGGAAACGGAGTGATCAGGATTTGACCCAGGCTGACGACCGTCGCGGCGCAAGCGACCAGCAGCGAACAGAGCACCAGGGCACCCATGTTGATCGAGAGCCGTTGGGGAAACAGTTGCCACCGTTCGCGGAACAGCCAGACGATCGGGATGAAGTAGCAGATCGAAGGCACCAGATTCACGACCGACCAGAGCAATCCGAACTGGTCGTAACAGGTGATGCTCACGTAGGCCAGGCGCGCCGCATCGCCCGCGATCAGTGCTGGCCAATACTTGTATTTGGTCAGCAGAAGGACGCTGAGATGAAACCCAGTGAGAATGATCCAGTGCGGGATCGACAACTGGCGAAAGAGAACCAGCGCGGCGCAGTAAGCGACGGCGATCGTGAGGTTCCTAGTCCAGGCTTTCGCCCAAAATCCACCCCGCATCATTCCACCCCCTCTATGGAAATCCCTGATGCCCACCAGCCAGCTGAACCACCTGATTGCATGGCCATGCGCGTGAGCCCCCAAAGACGCCTGCACATGGACTTTCGGTAATGCACCTTAGCTTACCTCAACGCAGCCCGGGATTCAGACTCGCAAAGTGTGCGCTGGAGCGTGAAGAAGATTTTACACGGGAGCCGCGCGATGGCTGGGGCACCGGAAGGTCCTGGAAGGGCCTTCCACAGCACGGAGGCCGGCCACGCCCCCTTCGCGATGGCGTGTATACCCGGGTTTCGCCTCTCTCCCCCGGCTCTTGCGTCGCCGGCGCCGCTTGCGCGCGCATGTCCTGGGCGGGTTCCACGGGCCGCCTGGCGACCCGCAAGCATGGCACGCCCTGGATCTCGCCCAACTCAGTAACCCTGATCAGGTCGTTCCCACAACACTTCGTAAAGCTTGCGTCGGGCAGCGACGCGAAAGGCACCGCCGAGCGGTCGCACACGCGTGACATGCCAGGCCCACAGGTCCGGAGCCCATCGGCTGGCACATGCCGCTTCCAGCTCCGACGGCTGCCAGGCATGTACCTCCTCGACATCCACCACGGCGACCGCGATACCGTCGGGGTCCGTTTCATCCTCCCCGCTGAGGAAGATGCGGTTCTCGACGATCAGCAGATCCCGCAACGGCAACTGCGGCGGGCGCCAGCTGCGGATCTCGAGCGTCTTGCGCCCCGCCGCGATGTTGGCGCCATTCGGAGCAACGATGGAAAGTGCGAGCATCGGGCTTGGACCTGTGGCCGATGGAAGGCAGCAAGGGGGTCGAGCGGGTCCATGGTAGCGACGCGCCCGACCTCACGCTTGCCGCGACAACCGGTACACCGCCGTCTCCAGCACACTCACCCCTTCGGCAATGAAGCCCGGCTGCTGCGCGAGGATGTCGCGACGCTCCAGGGTCTCCACCTGCCAGTCACGGCCATACAGCTCGCGCACCTCCGCTTCCGGCACCGCAAATGGCGGGCCCTGCTTTTCGTGCGGCGGATACTCCAGCGTGATCAGCAGACCGCGGCAGCCGGCCGGGAGCAGCGCATGCAGCTCGCGCACATAACGACGCCGCAGCGGTGGCGGCAGCGCGATCAGCGCGGCGCGGTCGTACACCGCCGTGCAGTCGGCCAGCACGTCGGCGTCGAGACTGAAGACGTCACCACAGATCAACTCGATGTTGCCGGCCCGATAGTGGCGACCGCAGCGCGAATCGTGCACCTGCGGCGTCAGTCCGTGTTCGTCAAAGAACTGCGCCACCGCCAGCGGCGACAGCTCCACGCCCAGCACGCGGTGACCCTGCGCCACCAGCCAGACGAGATCCAGCGACTTGCCGGCCAGCGGCACGAACACCTGGCTGCCGGGCGAAAGCGCCAGCGCCGACCAGTGCTCGAGCAGCAGCGGCGTCGGCCGGTCCTGGTGGAAACCGGTGCGACCTTCGCGCCAGCGCTGGTGCCAGAAGTCGGGGTCCATGATTGGCCTCCTATGGCGTGGGAGCGGACGTACCAAATGGCGCCCGATCAGGAAGTCATCCTGCCATTCTTTCGCATTTCCCTGTTGCTTGATCGCGAGTTCTGCGATTTAACTTCCTCTGTCCC
>DASYGC010000894.1:0-7287 GCA_036000225.1 Ktedonobacterales bacterium
CCAGGCTCAGTGGGCTGGCGCTGCCCAGCTGGGCGTTGCGCCCAGCCAGCGCGAAGGCCGTAGCGGGAGATGACGCAAGCAGCCCCACAACGCGATCGCCCCAGGTGGGGGCGAGCGTGGGGAGCGCCAGCAGCACGAGCAGCGTCAGTGCCACCAGGCGCCACCAGCGCTGCCGCCGCGGCACGCGCCGGGCCAGCGGCGACGGTGGCGCGAGGGAGTGCCCGATCCAAGTCGCCAGCCGGGGAGCGGGGCGCAGATCGGTTATCTCGATCTCGAAGATGCCATCGAAGCTGGCGCTCTCCGCGTGCATGGACCTCTCCCCCAGCCCCTCCTCTATTGACCGGTCACGAATGACGACACGGGGAGGGGAGCCAGAGATGTGCTCTGGTACGGTGGCTGAGCGCCTCCCCTCGCGCTCCCGACGTGGGGGATGGCGGGCCGGGCGTCCACCGGACGCCCCTACGGTTGACGAGAGCCAGAGGGCGTACATCCGTACGCCCCTACGGATCACGAGGCGATGGCGGGGGGGCATGGCGCGCGACGAGTTCGATAATCAGATCCAGTTCGAAGGGCTTGGCGACGCGCTCGCGCACCAGGTCGCTCGCGATCAGCGCGCTAAGCGCGAACAGGCGCTCGGCCGCCGACATCACGATGATGCGGTTGCCATCGCGTACGGTGGGCCGAGCCTCCAGCGCGCGAATGACACCAGGACCATCCAGCCGGGGCATCATCAGATCGAGCAGGATCAGATAGTTGCCTTCACGTTCGAGCGCCTGCAGTGCCTCCATGCCATCACGCGCGGTGAGCACCTGGTGCCCCTCGTCGCTGAGTACATCGCTGAGCACGTCGCGAATCATGGGGTCATCGTCGACCACTAACACTTTGGCCATGCCAGCTCCTTTCGCGGGGGATGGGCGGGATCAGAGGAGCGGCTGGACGTAGTGCCGCACCAAGGCGAGCAATTCCTCCAACTCGAACGGCTTGGGCAGACTGGCATTGGCGCGCAGCGCCCGCGTGATTTCATAGATGTCAGGCACACCGGAACAGACCACCAGTGCGGCGGCCTCCCAGCCGGGGCGCTGGCGCAGCGCCTCCACGATCGCGCGGGGATCTTCACCGCGCAGGCTGGCATCGATCAGGATCAGCGCGGGCGGCTCGGGTATCCTGGCGGCGAGGGCTTCGCGCCCGCTGCGGGCGCGCACCACCGCATAGCCCTCGTCGTCGTGCAGCAGGGTGTACATGACATCGAGGATGACCTCTTCATCGTCGATCAGCAGAATGCAGCCCGAACGCTGGTCGGCCGGGATGGGGGCGCCACCAGAAGCCCTGGGCCTGGGCATTACGCTGCCTCACCTTCCGAATGACACTAGACCGTGCGCGCCGCGCCTTCGCTCCCTACTATACCTCACAGAAACCGGTTGAGTGCTCAATCACAAGCCGGTGGGAGATCAGGTTTTGGAGAACCTACGCGCGGCGTTCAAGCCAGCGGCGTATCCGAAGTTATGGGTTTGAGGATCGGCCGCCAGCGGGTGTTCTGAACCACCAGCGGCGCCTGGGCACGGCTGGCACGAGCAGGTGGCTGGCCGTGGGTTTGGCGGCCACCGGCGTGAGATCGTCCAAAAGCAGTGTGGCGGGGATCGAGGCATCCGTGACCGTCTTCAATGCGTCGAGCAGCCGCGAGAAGTAGAATACGCGGTCATCGCCGCGGTAGGCCGCCTGATAGCGCAACAGGTGGTCCAGCACAGGCGGCGTGAGCGGCCGCAGCTTGCAAAGCGCCCCAAAGGCGCTTTCGCTGACGAGCTTTTGCTCGTCGGAGAGGCACGCCACCAGCGCCTGGATCAGCTCAGGTGTTTGCGGTGGGCGCAAGGTATCCAGGGCTTCAACGGCGGCCAGGCGCACCACCCACTCGCCATCGCCCAGAGCGGCGCACAGCTGATCCACCGCTGGCCACGCGGACGGGCCGAGCTTGCCCAGCGTGTCAATCGCGTTACGCCTGGACTGGCTATTCGGGTCAGCGAGCCGCGCGCGCACCGTCGCGCAGGCGTCAGCGGCCGCTGAGCCCATCGCGCCGATGGCCTGGAAGGCCAACAATTGCGCGAAGGTGTCGGCATCAGCGAGCAGCGGGACGATCGCGGCCAGAAGGGGGGCGGCGGCGTCGCGCAGATCGGTGGCGAAGCGCAGTCCATCGCGGCGGTGCATGGCATCCGGATCGTGGAGCAGCAGGCGCACCTGGTCGAGGATCGGCTCCAGTGAGGCGCCGGTCGCACTCAGCGCGCGCAGGGCAGTCGCGCGATGCACCTCATCGGCCAGCACACTGGCCGTGAGTACCTCAGCCAGGGGCTGAGCCACCGCGCCCAGCCAGTTGACGAGATACAGCGCGTTCGCGCGGACGGCCGCATCAGCGCCTCGCAAGGCGGCGGCGATCCGTGGCAGGCACGGTGCGGCCAGCGGTCCCAGATTGCGGAGCGCGCCGTAGGCCTGACCACCGCCAAACATGTCGGGCTCGCGCAGGGCCAGGGTAACGAGCGCGTCCAGGGCGGGCACGGCGGCGACATTCATGCCGCGCAAGGCGGCGGCGGCATCAAAGCACACCGCGGTGTCCAGGTCGGCGAGCAATGGGATGAGGCGCGGCACATGGGGTTGCGCCAGGCGACCAAACTTGCGCAGGTTCATCGCGGCAAAGCGCCGCACCTTCGGGTTCGGGTGATCGAGCCGCGCTCCCAACTCGTCGAGCGTCGCGTCCAGCGCCGCGACCACGGCCAGGTCTGGATCCTCGGGCGGGTCGTCGGCTGTGAGGCGTTCACGCTCCGCCATGGCCCAGGGCACGCCAAAGGCGGCCAGGCGATTGATGAGCAGCGGCGCAAACTGATAGCCGCTGCTCATGCCCAGATCGTGGGGGTCATCGCGCAGCGCTTCCAGGATGCACGCGCGGGCCAGGGTGGCGGCGGGTCCCAGGATGAAGAATCGCCACACGGTGGTTTGACGCAGACCATATTCGCGCTCGCGCCAGATCGCTTCCCAGGCATGAGCCAGAGCTGGCCCTGGCTCAGCGCTCAGGTGGGGTTCGAGCCGCACGCCCTGTGCATCAGTGGCCATGCTCAGCGCCAGGTGAAAGGGATCGCGCACACCCGACGTGAACAGCGGCACGTCGTCGCACGCCATGAGCAGGCGAATGACCTGATCGGCTTCAGCATGCCGCGCATACCAGTCCAGCTCGCCGACCAGGGTAGCGACCAGGCTGCTCTCGGATTCCGCCAGGCGGCGCCGCGCGACATAGTCGAGACGCTCAGGTGCGGGGGCCGCCGCCAGCGCGCGCGCCCTCAGGTACGACCAGAAACTGGGACTCAGCAGGCTGTAGCCGTCCGGCTGGCGCACCAGCAGCCCGTTGCGTTCGCACAGCGCGTTCACCACGTCATCCCGCAGCAGGGGATCGGACGGGGCATCCGGTACGAACCGCCAGGCGGCGGTGATGGTCTCTGGGGCGATGACACTCGTGCCAGTGCCAGTGGATGTGGTCAAATCCCGCTGGGCGAGCGCGAGCAACAGCGCTTCTTTCTCGTGCGCGTGGCGCGGCGCGGCGCCTTGCTCCAGCAGCGCGCGCAGCACGCGGCGATAGATAGCGGTGGCGGTCTGTGGCTGAATCACGGTGGTATCCGCGCCCTGGTCGTTGACGGCGGTGTACAGGCCCAGCAACAGGGGCGAGCGTGCCCAGTCGGCCAGTTCGCGCATCACACGTAACTGAAAGAGCAGGCGCCGCACCCGCTTGCGCTGATCCGCCACACTGAGGGAGGCGCCGTAGCGCGCCTGAATCCAGCGCGCGATCAAGATCTGCTGCTGACCCTGGTTGAGCGGCGCCAGGAAGTAGCGCGCGAAGCTGGTGCCGTCAAACAGCGGATCACTGCCCGTACGCGCGGCGACGATCACGCGTGTGGCGGCGGGGAGCGCCGCGGCGAGGTCCCGCACCTCGGCGGCGATCGTGGCCCGCTGGCTGAGGGGAACGGCGTCGAAGGCATCGAGCAGCAAGATGGCGCGGCCACTGGCGAGATCCTCCAACCAGAGCGAACGCTCCGCCGAAGGGGCGAGCAGCAGGCGCGCTTCTTCATACTGGATATACTCGCGCAGGGTCGTGAGCTGCCCGTGCGCGCGCAAACGGGCGTACTGGGGCAGCGAGAGGAAGATGGGCGTGGTGTCCGCTGGCGTGGCGAGGGCATACCAGCGCAGCACGGTGGATTTGCCTGATCCCGGCCCGCCCAGCAGCAGCAGGCGCGGCGCGGCGGCACACGCTTCCTCGGCGGTGTAGGTCGGGATATCGAGGGGATGCTCGGGTGACCAGAGGCCTCCCAGCCACTCGCGCCCAGGGCTGGCGAGCGGATCGGGCACGGTGGTGCTGAGCAGCAGCGGCAGATCGTCCAGTGGCAGGGTCTCGGGTCGTCCGGGCACGGGCAGCGTCCCCAGCCAGCGGCGCAGATGGCGCCGGTGCCAGGCGCGCGCCTCGCTGGGCGCGATAGCCGCAGGCGGCGCGGGGCGCAGATGCGGCAGCCGTGCCACTTGCGTTGGTAACTGGCGCGCGAGGTCGGCGGCATCGGCGAAGGGCACGATCTGGTCCGCCGGCACGAAGTGGCGCACGCGGGCGACGAACTGCTGTTGGTCGAGGTCGGCGGTGGTGGTGGCATCCGCGCGCAGAAAGGCCAGGATCGGCCGTCCCGCGCGCAGGGCCGTGGCGAACTCCAGTTCGGTGACGCCCAGGCCGTCAATCGGTGAGATGTAGCCGTAGCGCGTGCCCAGGATGAGGAACAGCGCCCGGCTCTCGCCGGCCCAGCGCATCACGCGATCCACCGGTGGCACGGCCTCACTGGTGGCGGTCTGATAGTCGATGACGGGCAGGCGCTGGCGTGTCAGCGCCGCGCGCATGGCCTGGCGCTCGGCGAGCAGATCGCCGGTCGAGCTGATCATCACGGCGGCATACGGCGCGACACGCAGGGCGGCGGCACGTTGCGCGAGCGGTTGCCAGGCGCGCAACGCGACGGCGAGTTGCGCAAGACATGCGGCGGGGGTGGCGCAGGTGGCCTGGAAGGTGCCGCCAGCGAAATTGCGCAGGCGCTGGATGAACTCGTCCTGTTCGGGCGAGTCCGGCAGCTCGACACCCGGTTGCGCGAAGACCAGGACTTTCCCGGGATCGCTGTCTTGCGCCGCGCTGACCTCCAGCTCGGCGACGCTGAACGAGGATGCCGCCACCTTCGCGCCACGCTGTGCGCCCAGCAACACCAGGCACAGGTCGGCGGCACGCGCGGCGTCCAGTCTCCGCGCCAGCGGCGCCGCCGGCGCAGTCAGGATGGCGTGGCCCTGTTGGCGCAGCCAGCGCGCAATCGCCACGTAGTAGTCCGCCTGGTCGTCGGTCATCGACACGATATGGATGCGCCAGTGCGCCCTACTCATCGCTGGCTCCTTCCTATGGGTGTGCGCCTGGAAGCGGACGAGTCACCCGCCCTATGATACCAGAGATCGGCAAATACTTCAGTTGTGCCGGCGGGTGATCCGCAATGCCACGGTTCGCGTCTGGCCATAGTCTGGTCGTCAAATATGGCTCCAGGTGGAGGTAGCGCGCATGTGTCGCAACATCAAACCGCTCTTCAACTTCGCGCCACCGGCGAGCGAGGATGAGATGCGCGCGGCCGCGGTCCAATTCGTGCGCAAGGTGAGTGGCTTCAACAAGCCCTCGGGGGCCAACGAGGCGGCCTTTCTGGCCGCGGTTGACGAGATAACCGCCACCGCCGGCCGGCTGCTCAGCACGCTCGTGACGCAGGCGCCACCGAAGAACCGCGCGGACGAAGCCGCCAGGGGGCGCGCGCGCGCCGCTCGGCGGTTTGCCAGGTGAATGGATCGCCCAGGCGCGCACTATCATGTAACAGAAGTCACTGTTGGGGGTTGGCGCGCGCCACGAACGTGAGGAATCCTTCGAGGACGCGGGCTGAAGACACCGCTGCTCATTCCGTTGCGGCGAGCCCTTCATCCGGCGGGCGCTGGCAGGCGAACGTTGTGCGCGCTCATCGCTCCGAACCGACTGGCGCCTAGTTGCTTGGGAGATCCGCCGCCGCAGATCGCAGAGACGTAGCGATGATGCTCTGGCGGCGAACCGCTGGCAGCTCAGCCGAGCGGGAAGGGGTTGCGCGATGCCAGAGAGAGCGCCACTGCCGGAGCGCATGCGGGTGCGGCGGGGACCAGCCACCGGTGCGCAGCCGCGGCCACCCTCCTCGAAGTATTACACGCTGCGCTACGTGCTGGCGGCCTTTCTGGCTGAGGGCGAGAGTCTGGTGCGCGCGCCGGCGGCTAGCGACGACACCGAGGTGCTGGTGGGCGCGATCCGCGCGCTGGGCGCGCGGGCGGAGTGGGTGTCCGAGATGGAGACCGCGGCGCGGGAGGCGACGATGCCAGGAGTCGCGCGGGGTGGGGGCGCGGGATCGCCCGTGGGGGCATCGAATCCGCGAGCGGCGCTACGGGTGGTGGGGTGTGGCGGCCGGCTCCGCGCGCCGGCCAGCGGCGTGGTGAACGTAGGCAACGCGGGCGCGGTGCTGCGCCTGCTGCTGGGGCTGGGGGCGCTGCTGCCCGAGGTGCGCTTCGAGACGCCGTATCCACTCTCGCTGGGGCGGCGGCCGAACGCGGATCTGCTGGCGGCGCTGGGTGAGCTAGGGATTGCCTGCGAGGCGGGTGAGCCGGGCGGGTTGCTGCCGATCACGCTGCGCGGTGGGCCGCCACGTGGCGGCAGCGTATCCATCTCGGGCGCCAACAGCTCGCAGTACCTCAGCGCGCTGCTCTACCTGGCGCCGCTGACGACGGAGGGGCTGCGCATCAGCGTCACGGACGGGCTGCGTTCGGCGCCGCTGGTGCGCGCGACGCTGCGGGCGCTGGCGCGCGCGGGTGTCGCGGTGGAGGCGGCACCCGATCTGCGCGGCTTCGTGGTGGCCGGCGGGCAGCGGTATCGCGCCGGCACGTACACCGTGCCCGGCGATGGCCCCTCGGCGGCGGCGCTGGTGGGCGCGGCGGTGGCGCTGGGCGCGCCGCTGCGGCTGGAGCGGCTGGATCCTGCTGAGGCGGATGTGGAGGCGCTACTCGCGGCGCTGGCGGGGATGGGCATTCCACTCACACCCGACCGAGGAGCTGGCGCACGGTCATCCGTAGGGGAACAGGGGTATATGCCTGGAGTTGACACGGGCGCCGCGGCCTATGCCAGCGACGTGCCAGCCCTCATGCTGGCGCCTGGGGCGCGGCCACACGGCGCGCGCATTGACG
>DASYGC010000895.1:0-2441 GCA_036000225.1 Ktedonobacterales bacterium
TCTGTTAGCGGTGGTCTTCGATCCCGCCTACCGCGCGCACTTTCGTCCATGGGAAGAGATGGCGCGGCGTCTGCTGGCCGATTTCAAATACAACACGCGTAGCCTGACCTATTTGCCAGAGTATCGTGACCTGTGGCGCTCGTTGCGCGCCCGGCCCGACTTTCGCCGACTGGCCGACGCCTCCGACGCCGGCGTGGAGCCCGCGCCAAGTTTCGTGTTTCATATGCGCCATTCGCACCTGGGCACGCTGACGCTACGGACCACGGTCACGGTGTTCAGCGGCGCGTCTGACTACTCCATCGTCACCTATGTGCCAGGGGATCAGCAGACGCTCGACATCTATGCCGCCAACGGCTGGCAGGCAGCGAGCAATGACAGGTAGCCGCTGGCACTATGACGGGCCATTGGCCAGATGATCGGCGGCGCGGATCGGCTCGGGCAAGTGATTTCCTTTCACGCACCGCATCACGATCTCAACGGCTGTAGCCAGGTCGATTTTATTGCCTACCGAGATGAAGAGCGGTTTAGTTCGCGATTTGGTGCGCACCACCATGCCGATTACCTCACCGCTATCGACCAAAGGCGAATGGTCGCCGCGATCGGGTCCCGGCTCCTCAGAGGTGCCAATCAAGCGAGTCTTGGCGCAGCCGATCGTCGGGCGGTCCAGATAGAGGCCCAGGTGGCAGGCAAGGCCAAAGCGCCGGGGATGGGCATAACCCTGCCCATCAAACAGCAAGATGTCGGGCTGAGTGTGAAGTCGCGCGAGCGCCGCCAGCACGACTGGCCCTTCGCGAAGTTAGAGCAAACCAGGGATGTACGGGAAGCTGACCTCGACCGTCGCGGTGGCCTGCTCGACGATCGCCAGTTCAGGAAGCGAGAAGACGACGACCGCCGCCCGTCCAACGCCACGGTATGATGCGTCGATGCCCGCAATGGTGCGCACTCGATCTGGCGCGATGTAATTGGTGGGAGTTACGTGCTGGCGTAGGCGTTCTTGGAGCGCGATGGCTTCCGCAACCGTAAGGTTCCACTCATGCATCTGCGATACCTCTGATGGTGAGCCGCAATGTCAGCGCAAGAATCGCGCGGTACCATTGCGCTACACTACTACATGGGCCACTCGAGCCGCGCCAACCTCAGCAAATGAGTGTCGAGCAGAGGCCGCGATACCAGCCAGGTTGAGGATGCCACCTATGCGCCCTACACACCCACCCTACCGCGGGCATGCTGTTCTGCTCTTGCTGGTCATCGTGGCATGGATGCTTGCCGGGTGCTCGGGGTCGGCGAATACGCAGCCACGCGGCTCCAGTTCAGGTCCCACGCCGCCCCCAGCGGCCTTCGCCGGCACCACCTATGTGGCGCTCGGGGCATCGGATGCTTACGGCATCGGCACTGACGATCCCGACCGTCTCAACTGGCCTTCGGTGCTCGCCGGCGAATTGGGCACCCCGGCGCACCTCGTCAACCTGGCAATTCCTGGCGCGACGGTTAGCGAGGCCCAACAAGCGGAGTTACCGGTCGCACTCGATGCTCATCCCGCACTCGTGACCATCTGGCTGGCGGTCAACGATCTCGCCGATGGGGTAGACCTGAAAACCTATTCCCAGCAGTTGACAACGCTGGTGGATGCGTTGCGCCGGGGCACGCAGGCGCAAATTTACGTTGGCAACCTGCCTGACCTGACACTCGTGCCGTATTTTTCATCTGCCGACCCGGTGGCGCTGCGAGCCCAAGTACAGGCCTGGAACAGCGCCATTGCCCGAATCTGTGCCGCGGAAGGAGCGCATCTGGTGGACCTGCTGGTGGGATGGAAGGACCTGGGAAACCATCCCGAGTATATCAGTTCGGATGGATTGCACCCCTCGACACAGGGCGCGGCCCGCATCGCTGATGCCTTCGCGGCGGCCATACGCCTAGCGGGCACACCATAACATGGAGCAGGCGTGAACGATCTCCTCGGACTCTCAGTCACCGCGCTGGCGACGCCGGCCTTGATCGCCACCCTGGTGGCATGCGGGGCGCTGGCGCTGCTGGCGATACGCCATCCCTACCTGGCGCGCATCGGTCTGCGCAACATGCCGCGCCGTCCGCTGCGCACCGCGCTGGTCGTCTTCGGGCTGATGCTGGCCACGATGTTCATCGCGGCGGCGTTTGCCGTGGACGATACCATCACCCTCGCGGTGAAGACTATCGCCGTCTTCAACCTCGGAAGAGTCGACGAGCAAGTGGTGGGTGGGGACGGACCGCTCGGCCTGTATTCGACTGTGGTGGCGGCCCAAGTGGAGCAGGTGCTGGCACACAATCCGCATGTAGCGGGAGTCGCCCCGGCATTGGTGGTGCCGAATCTGCTAGTGGCCGACCAGTCCGCGCGTCAGGTGCGCGGCGGAGTATCTGGCATCGGCCTGATGACCAATCAGGCAGGTCCATTGGGAAATCTGCGT
>DASYGC010000896.1:0-15725 GCA_036000225.1 Ktedonobacterales bacterium
CGCGGGCGCCGTTGCGTGACCTGGTTCTTCGCGCTCCATCCCTCCTCCTCCCGCCGCATGCCGGCCAGCAGCCAGTATACGCGAGTTGGGTGGCGAGCGCCAGCGCGCGTGGCTGACCTGTCACGGTGAGCCAGTGGGACACTGAGCCAATGGGACAATTGACCCTTGTCCCTTGCTGTGCTCCCAGTTACACTGATTGCCAGACGGTCATGATGGATCAAATACCCCGCACCCTGAGAGTGGGAGAACCCAATGGATATTCCGACCATGCCGCCAGGGTTGTCCGGGTACCGAAACACGCGCGGGCGCTGCGCTGCCGCCCTTCTTGTCATCGCGCTGGTGATGCTGGCGTGTGGGGTGCCGCCATCTCTGCCCAACGCGCCTGCGGGGGCTCTGGCGTTTGATGTGCAAATCACCGGCGCGTATACCGATACCAATGTGACCGGGCCGGTCAGAATGTTGGTAAGCGTCTGGAGCGCAATGGGAAGCGAAGTGATGTTGAGTGGGGGGCAGCGCCTATCGTGTGCTGGGACCAGCGATCCCAACGAGGCTCGCGGCCCGTGGACGTACGCCCAATTCATCGTGCCGCGCCAGGGCGCTGGAGGCTCGTATTCCTGTGTGTATATGGATGAGCATGGCCAGCGGTCCACGCTCACGATCGCCATGCCGCCAGTCCCACTCGCGATCACGTCGCCGGTCGCTGGCACGCGAGTCTCTATCCCTCGTTCCACGGGAGCGCAGACTACCCTGGCTATTCACTACTCCTTTCCTGACCCGCCAGGATTCACGGTACCTGCTCCGGGCTCCTATCAACCCTTTCCGCCGGGATCCGCGGTGCCCCCTCCTGGCTCTATTGATGTGTTCCCCTCCGCGGCATTCCCTACGCACCTGGAGCCGTCGTTCGCCACGCTCATCATGATGATAGGCTGCGGCCCGATTCCGCTGGCGCCGGATTCACCGGACTCGTCGCCATGTTACGCGCATGAAAGCCGTGCGCAGTTGGCGTCGGGCGTCTACACCCTGTTGGATACTGATTTCGATTGGGTGGTGCCTGGTCCGGGGTACATGCTGCTGACCTATGGCATGCAATGGCAACTGCCCACGGCGGTGTTTGGACCGGTGCGGATCAGAACGGAGGACACTACCGCCATCCCCATCACCTGGACAGCGCCCGCATGAGCTGGGACAGTGTGTTATATCCGTTGGCCCTTCTCCCGGCGGGGGAGGCTTTCAATTGATATAGATATAAATATGAATATATAGTGTTCGAGAGAAAGGAGGCACTGTATATGCCACAGAAGATGATCTATGTTGCCGACGCCGACTGGCCGGTGTTCGAACGGGCTCAGCAGCTTGCCGAGACCACGCTCTCGGCGACCATCGCGCGTGCCATGCGCCAGTTTGTCGCCGCCGAGAACGCGAAACGCGCCGATCTGCGCGCCGTCACGGTGACGGTCAGCCAGGCGGACCAGGCTACCGAGCGCAAGCGGTTCCGTGGGCGTCTGCTCGCCCGCCACCGTGAGCACACGCCCGACGACGAGCTGCGCGTGCGGATCGTGTATCTGACTGCCAGGGGACAATTTGCTGTCTATACCAAGACCATCGCCCACTGGTCGTCGTATGCAACCGCTGGCTGGAAGGACTGGGATTGGTCCACCATGGAATACCAACTGTACGTCTGCGAAAACCTCGACGCGCTCCGGCGCCATGTGGGCGAAGCGCTGTATGCCGCGGTGGAGCGCAAGCTCGACGGGGACGCGGCTGATGTCGAGGTCCTGGCCATCTGAAGACGGAATCGGATCGGTCTGTTTCGGCGGGTCTCGCTCTGGCGGTGTCCTCCACACCAGCACGGCGACGAGCCGGCGTTGCGGTTGTTACCGCGCGATGCCCCGGCGCATGGCAACTACACCCAGGCCGATCGCCACCAGGGCTGAGGCCGCCAGCACGGCGACATCGCGCCCCAGTTGATCCGCCGAGCTGTAGAAGACCGCCATCTCCAGCGCGTGGACGCCATAGGTCAGCGGGATATACGCCGCGATGTTTTGCAGCCATTCCGGCTCGAAGGCCAGCACACCGACGCCACCCGACAGGAAGAACAGGTAGATCGCGCCGAGAATAGCGACCCCAATCACCGTCTGCACCCGCTGCACCAGCGCCCCGATGGCCACCCCTAGCCCCGCGGCGAACAGGGCGACCAGCGCCATCACTCCCAGCGTGCTCAGCCAGTAGACCCCTTGCGGCTGCACCCAGCCCAGTGCGAAGGTCAGCGCCAGCACCAGCACGCCCAGACCAAAGGTGGTCACAAAGCCGGCCAGCACCTTGCCCGCGATCAACGCACCGCGCGCAGTGGGGGAGAGCAGCAACTCCTTCACCGTGCGCGTATCCCACTCGCGCGCCGTCGCCAGGCCGCCGCTGACCAGCCCGCTGATCATCAGGAGCAGCACGATAGTGGGCAGCACCTCGTACTGGAAGAATTGCACATCACGCGCGCGCAGATCGTGTTCGTTCACACTGATCTGAATCGGGCTGCCGCCGCCCTGTACCTGGTAGTACTGCGTGATGGCATCGGGCACGGCGCGGCGGATGTCGCTGGTAAAGTCGAGATTCAGATTGTTGACCGTCACGTCAATCGGCGCTGGCTGACGAGCATCCACCTCCTGTGAGAAGGCCGCCGGTACCGTGATGATCGCCACCACATCCAGCTGGCGCAGCAACGTCAGCGCTCGCGTGGCGTCCACCACGCTCAGCCGAAACACGTTCGCCTGTTCGATGGAACGCGCGATCTGCGCGCCGTGCTGGCCGTTATCTTGCACCACCAGCGCCACCGGACTCCGCCCCACCGCTCCCACGCCCAGCGCCTGGATGAGCAGGAACGCCAGCGGCGGCAGAATCGTGGCGGCGATATTGGCCGGCTGGCGCAGCCAGACGCCCAGGTCTTTCTTCACAACCGCCCAGATCGCGCGCAACGGCAGCCTACGCATGGGCTCACGCTCACTCTCTCAATGCGCCACGATGGCGCGTCGCAGCGCGAGCGTGGCCAGGCCAATAAACAGGAGCGCGCAGCCGGCAAGAATCAACGTATTGGTCGCCAGGCTCAGCGTGTTCAGGTTGAAATTGTGGAAGGCGTGCTGTATGACCACGATGGCGTAGTAGACCGGCGAGACCCGCGCCAGCGCCTGGAGGGCTGGTGTGCTGAACGAGATCGGCCCGAAGGCGCCGCTGAGAAAGAACAGCGGCAGCGCAATGCCCATCGTCAATGCCGTCGCCGGTTGGCGCTGGCGGATCAGCGTGCCCAGCAGCATCCCCGCCGCCAGGAAGATCACCAGTGTCAGCAGCGTGAAGCCGATCGCTTCGCCCCAGTGGACCGGCGCCACGCCGACTACGAAGATCAGCACCGCCAGCATCACGATCGCGCCCAGCAGGCTGATGGCCAGCGCGCCCAGCAGCTTACCCGTCATGATGGCCCAGCGGCTGGCCGGCGAGAGCAGCAGCTCTTTCATCGTCTCGTTCTCCCACTCGCGTGCCGCGCCAGTGCCGGCCTGCAGCAGGCCGCCCACCATCAGCGCCACCACCAGGATCGACACGGTCAGGTAGGGAATGTAGTCGGTATCTTGCGCATAGAAGTCCTGTTCGCTGGGCACCACGTTGACCAGATGCGGAAAGGCTTTCGCATAGAACAGCGTGATCGAGAGCGGCACCGCGCGGCGAATATCATTGGTGAAGTCCGTGTTGAGATTGTTGATCTGAACATCGAGCTGTACCGGCTGGTGCGCCCGCACGCGGGCATCGAAGTCCGCCGGGATGGTCACGACAGCGACGATTCTGCCGGCCTGGATCAACTGTCGCGCCTGAGTGCCGCTGGCCTGGCGCAGGCTGAACGAGTGGGCGTGGCTCATCGCATCGTACAACTGCTGGGCGTAGGGGCCGGTATCGAGCATCACCACCGCGGTTGGCGCGCGGCTGCCAGCCAGCACAAACAGACTCAGCAAGATAAGCAAATTGACCGGAATGAAGACGCCGATGATGGTATAGTAGCGCTCGGTGAGCGCGGAGCGAATGTCTTTCTTCGCGCAGGCCAGCACCACCCGCAGATGGTAGCCGATGCCGGAATCCATAGCCGACCTCCTTACCTCTCCCCTGGCCCCTCTCCTACGAGGCGAGGGGAAGATCACAGGACTGTTTCAATCGCGTAGGGCGGTGCCTGTCAGCCGCAAGAACACTTCATCCAGGTTGGGCTCGCGCAGCGCCAGACGGCGAATTTCGCTCTCGCGCGCCAGCAGGTTGATGATCTCAGGCACGTTGGCCGCATCGCCCAGCGTGGTAATGGTGAGCCGCGTACCATCCTGCGCCACGGTGGAGACCCCCGCGATACCGCGCAATTGCTCGACCAATGCGGTAGGTCGCGCGGTCTCCAGCTCCACCACGTTGCCGCCGAACATCTGCTTGAGGTGCGCGGGAGTGTCCTCGGCGATCAACTTGCCGTGGTCGAGAATCGCCAGCCGCTCGCACAGCGCCTCCGCTTCTTCCAGGTAGTTCGTGGTAATGAGCACCGTCTTGCCCTGGTCGCGCAGCCTGAGAATGTAGTCCCAGATCGCGCGGCGCGACTGCACATCCACCCCCAGCGTCGGCTCGTCCAGGTAGAGCAACTGGGGATCGTGCAGCAGCGCGCGGCCCAGTGCCAGGCGCCGCTTCATCCCGCCGGAAAAGGTCCCGACTCGCGATTGCTTGCGATCGGTCAGTTGCACCAGGTCCAGCATCTGGGCGATGCGCGCGGCCTTCTCGCGGACCGGCACGCCAAAGAGGTCGGCGTGGAAGTCCAGATTGGCCCACGCGCTCAACTCTTCGTAGAGCGCGGTCTCCTGGGGCACCGTGCCGAGCAACCGGCGAATGCGAGATGCGTCGTGGCGGATGTCGTAGCCCAATACGCGAATCTCGCCACTGGTGGGCGCGCTCAGTCCACTGATCAGGTTGACGGTGGTGGTCTTGCCCGAACCATTGGGCCCCAGCAGACCGAAAATCTCGCCCTGGCGCACCGCGATGGAGAGGTGGTCCACCGCCGTAAACGTGCCAAAGACTTTGCACAGATCGGTGATGGCGATGGCGGGCAGCGTCGCGGCCGGCGCGGTTGGCGCCGGTCGTGTCGTATCAGGTGTCATCGCGATTCCTCCTCGTTGTCCTCGTTGTCGCGCGCCAACGCGCGGCGTAATCGCCTGGCGGCGGAAGCGGTTGGAGCGGCGCCTCTGGCAAGCGGCCACGGCGGCGTGACTCAGCATTCCCCGGCAGCATGCGCTCCACGTTGGCGATCAGCCGCGCGAGGCCGTCATTCAATTGCTGCTGCTCGGTTGCGGAGATTCCCGCCGTCAGGCTGCGTAGAAAGTCCTGGGTGGCCGCGGGCAGAAACTCCATCGCCGCGCGCCCCTCCGCCGTGAGAAAGACTTTGACCACGCGCCGGTCCGCCTGGTCATGCTGGCGCCGCACCAGACCGCTCTGCTCCAGCCGCGAGATAATACCCGTCATCGTCGGTGCGTCGGACGACAGGGCCCGGCACAACTTGCCGGCTGGCAGCCCATCGGTCTCGGCGAGGGTGGCCAGCATACCCCACTGCGGCGGCGTGACCACGTACGACTTGCCATGCGCCGCGCAACTCTGGCGCAATGCCTGCGCCAGCCCATAGGCCGCGGCGCGGTGGGCCATGTAGAGTTGGTAGCCCAGATTGTGGAGGGTAGCGTGAGTCATGGAGCCAATTCTCCTTCCACTCATTATTTACCATGCAAATGATTTGCATGTCAATAGTTAGTAAGCACGTAGTTAGCGTGCTCGATAAGTGTCGTCGTCGTGCGTAGTGCATGGTGCGGGTGGCGCTGCTCGTGCTGGAAGGCTCAGGCTCGAGTCAGCGAGGGCACGGGGCTGGCGCGCTGGGACGTGGCACGGTCTGTGCGATAGCCGATGCACATCCGCGACACAACTGGACTTCGCGGCGCCACAGCGCCACGGACGATGGGCGTACGCCCGCTGAGAATCAGCGGGCGTACGCCCGCTGAGAATCAGCGGAAGTCCGCGACAAGGCGGCCGGATGTACGCTCACCTGTGGCAGCGAATCCAGTGCATTGATCGCACCAAGGAGCATCTCGATGGACATCACCAATACGCTTGCCGAGGCCGGACGACCACCGGTGCTCCCCGCGTCCGTGCCCGCTGGTGTCGATGGGCACGGACTCGGTGGGCCACTGGTTCCCGCGCTCTTTGATCCGGTCGTCCACCTCAGCGCACGACGTGTCGAGTTGCGCAACCAGCTCGACGTGCATCTCCAGGCGCTCGAAGTGGGCGAACCGCATCTGAGCAGCCATCTGGCTGAAGAGGCGCAGGATCATCAGCAGCGTCAGAGCATCGCCGCGATTCGCGACATCCTGTCGTTTGAGCTGCAGCAGGTCGAGCATGCGCTGGCGCGCGCGACACAGGGATTGTATGGCGTATGCGAGGATTGTGCACAGCCGATCGCCCCCCGCCGGCTGCAGGTCCTGCCGGCGGTCACCCTTTGTGTCGCCTGCCAGCAGCGCCGCGAAACACGCGCGCGCGTCCAGTGATCCGCTGTCTGGCCCCTCGCCTGCCGTGGCGCGGCAGGCGAGGGGGTGGTCTTAGCCCACGATGGACCGCAGCCCATTGGCGAGCGTGCTGGCGGTGAGCTGGCCGTCAACGCGGGAGACGACCGTGCCGGAGCGATCGATGAACATCGTCGCGGGCAGCCCAATGAGGTGAAATGCGGTGGCCGTTGCCTCGGTGGGCACGGCGCCCGCGGGATATGGGGTAGCGAACTGGCGCAAGAACTGGACGCCATCCGCTGGCGGGGTGTCGAGTGCCGCGCCCAGAAAGACCACGCCGTGGGCGTGATAGTGCTGCCAGGCAGCAGCCAGTAGCGGTGACTCCTGCTGGCAGGCTTCGCACCATGAGGCCCAGAAGTTGAGGATCACCGGTTGACCGCGCAGCCGCGCCAGTTCCAGCGTCGCGTTTGGCGTGCCATTCCATAGGCTGATGGTCACGTCAGGCGCGATGTGTCGGTTGAGCGGGTGCGCCGCGGAGGCCACGACGGCATGGGTTGCCGCGGTGAAGCGCACCACCAGCAGTCCGATCAGCGCCACACAGATCGCTGCCGCCAGGATGGACCCCGCCACACCCAGGCGCGAAGGTGAGCGAGCGCTACGCCGCGCCATGAGGTGTCTCCCAGCCCGCGCTAGCGCCACACACGGTCGATCACCATGATGGCGAAGAGCAATGCAAGATAGTAGTTGGAAAACCAGAACAGTCGGTGCGCATCTTTGAGCGTGCGCGTCCACGCCAGGCGCACCGCGAACGCGAGCAGTCCGCCGCCCAGCACCAGCGCCGCCGTCAGATAGACATAGCCCATGGTGTGCATGAAGAAGAGTCCCAGCGAGCTAGTTAGCAAGAGTGCGCTGTAGAGGACAATCCGGCGGTGCGTCACCCGGTCGCCGCGCACGACCGGCAACATCGGAATGCTGGCACGCGCGTAGTCTTTCTTGAGCACCAGGGAGAGCGCCCAGAAATGCGGCGGGGTCCAGAGGAAGATGATGACAAACATCCAGATGGCCGCCCAGCCCAGCGAATGGGTCACCGCCGCCCAGCCCACCAGCACCGGGACCGCGCCAGCCGCGCCACCGATGACGATGTTCTGCGTGGAAGTCCGCTTGAGCCACATCGTGTACACCACGACATAGAAGATGATGGCCGATTCCGCCAGCAGCGCGGCGAACAGATTGACAAAGAGGCCGAGCACCGCGAAGGCCCCGACACCAAGCGTGATGCCGAAGATCAGCGCGCGCGTCGCGGAGACGCGCCCCGCGGGCAAGGACCGCGAGCGCGTGCGCCCCATGATCTGGTCAATGTCGCGATCCCAGTAGCAGTTGATGGAATTGGCGCTGCCCGCGGCCATAGCCCCGCCGAGCAGCGTGGCGATGGTCACTCCCAGGCCCGGCATGCCGCCCGCCGCCACCGCCATCGCCGCCAAAGTCGTTCCCAGCAGCAGCACGGTCACGTGCGGCTTCATCAGGTTGAGATAGGCGCCCAGCGTCGCCTTGAACGATGGCACGCCGAGCGCACTCGATTTGAGCATTGGCAGCCGATCCCTTCGTTGCGGTGTACCACGCGATAGGCCGAACTTGGGCAGTGGGCGTACTATCCAATAGGCTGGGCAGTGGGCGAACAGCCATACGTCCCTATGAATCGCCACCCGCGGCTCCCGCCGCCGCGCCCGATGCCGCGCCCGACGTCGGGCGCGCACTCCAGCGCCCAGACGATGGACGGGCTGGATCGTCGGTCGCATGTTCGTCGTCGCGCAGCCACAGCGCCATCAACGCGCACACGGCCACGAAGAAGAGCACGGTGCCGGGTACATCCATCACCGCGCCGGCGATATGCTGATCGACCAGTGCCGACACCGTGCCAGCCGGGCGCACCAGCGTGGCATAGTAGGGATAGAGCGGCGCGGTCGAGTACATATAGAGAGCGGCCAGGCCGTTCATCGCCATCGCCGAAGCCGCCACATACACCAACTGCGGCAGATAGCGCATACGCCGGCGCAAAGGACGTGAAGGCACAATCTGCGCCCAGAAGAGCAACGCCGCACCGAGAAAACTCAGGTGTTCGGCGCCGTGTACCGACGAGTTCGTGAGCGCCAGATCGTACAGCGCGGGGATATGCCAGACGGTGAAAACGGCGATGAACAGCACCCACGAGACACGTGGCTGGCCCAACCAGTGCGCGACGCGCTCACCGACGCGACGCGGCCAGACGCGCGCCATCGCCCAGCGCAGCATTTCGCGCCGGGCGCCCAGTGGCACGACTCGCCAGAATGGCATCAGCGGCGCTCCCAGCAGCAACAAGGGCGCCACCAGCAGTGTCAACAACTCATGCTGGAGCATGTGGGCCCAAAACAGCTGATGGGCCAACTGATCCAGCGGACCGTTCAGCGCAAGCAACATCGTCAGCAGCCCCGCATAGAACGCAACGGTCTGCCATGACGCATGATGTGGGGCGAGGCCATGCCGCACGGCATAACCCAACCCAACACCATACAGGAGAGCGGCCAGTACGATACCAAGCACCACGATGGGTTCGATAGCCAGGGTGTCCAGCAGTTGTGCGATAGGCATGGCGCCTCAAACTTTGGGTGATAGGAAAAGCATCAGCAGCCAGGTCAGCACGGGGAAGGCCGCGGTCCAGTACCAGAAGTAGCCGATGGTGATGACGCCGAGCATGCGCTCGCGCGAGTAGCGCCCGCGAAACGCGCGGTGCGTCAGCCCCAGCCCCAGGAAGAGCGCGATCAGCATGTGGTAGACATGGTAGCCGGACAGCATGATGAAGGTACTGGCGAACGACCCGCCAGTGGACGTGAAGGGAAACTGACCCATAAAGCGAATCTGGCCAATCAGCGCCACAAGCAGCAGCAGCAGCGCCACCAGGCTACCGACGCGCAGCTGCATCTGGTTGTCGCGGCGGATGCCACTATAACCGACGAAGTAAGACACCGCGCTGAGCACCACCAGGATCGTCAGCACATTGCTGGTGGTAGAGTCAGGCAGCTTGGTGCCTGGAGGGAACCAGCCGCTGTTGGTGTTGTAGCCCCGCAGCCAGATATAGGTGACCAGGAGAAACGCGACGAAGATCATGTCGGTGATGACATAAAATCGCATGCCCAGACGCACCTTGGCGTCGTCGTCGCTGTTGCTCGCGGCCACGTGGCCGTCGGCGGCGATCGTGCCTTCCATTCAATCTGTCCTCTCTCGTCGTGTTCCGCAGCGCGCGGTATGCCACCCGGGTGGCGCTGCCTCCGCCTGGGCGGGCATGCCCGCCCAGGTCAGCGGCATCGGCACGGCTAGCCGGCCGCCTGCCCAGCGGTGCCAGGCGCCAGACCAGGGCTGCCAGCGGGCACTGGTTCGCCGTAGTCGTGCGGTGGCCCCGTCACGACCGGGATCTCTTCGAAGTTTTCCAGTGGAACGGGCGTAGGCACCAACCATTCCAGTGTGAGCGCGCCCCACGGGTTCACCGCCGCCTTGACACCGTAGCGCCAGGAGTAGATCACGTTCCAGAAGAACACGACGATCGAAGCTCCCAGCAGGAAGGCGAAGATGCTGGTGATGAAGTTCGCGGTGGCAAACTGGGGCGCATAGGTGGCCACGCGCCGGGGCATCCCTTGCAAGCCCGCGATGAGCATGGAGAGGAATGCGACGTTGAATCCGATCTGGGCGCCCCAGAAGTGGATCAGCCCCAGCTTCTCATCCATCATGCGTCCAGTCATCTTCGGGAACCAGTAGTACACCGCGGCGAAGAATCCCATCAGCGCGCCACCCACAATGGTAAAGTGGAAGTGGGCGGTGACAAACATGCCACCATGCAGCTGGATATCGGCGGGCACATCCGAGAGGAAGATCCCCGTCAAGCCGCCGATGACGAAGTTCCAGATGAACGACAGGGCAAAGAGCATCGCGACGGTGCTCCAGATCTTGCCGCGCCAGAGGGTGCCGATCGCCACCAGGAACACCAGTCCGGTCGGGATCGAGATCATCTCCGTGGTGGCCATATACCAGCCACGCAACTCAGGCGCCCAGCCCGACACGAACTCGTGGTGCGCCCAGACCAGGAAGCTGAGGATCACCACCCCCATGATGCCGACCACAGCGGTCTTATACCCAAACAGCGGCTTGCGCGAGAACACTGCCAGCAGGTCGAGCACAATGCCGAACGCCGGCAGCACGATGAGATAGACCTCGGGATGGCCGAAGAACCAGAACAGATTCTGCGAAAGCCAGGCGTTGCCGCCACCTGCGCCCACCGCGTTGCCCCCAGTGGCCGCATAGAAGAAGCTGGTGTTCCAGACGCGGTCGAGAATGATGAGCAGCAGATCGACGGTGAACGCTCCGGTGCCCAGCGCCGCCAGAATGGCCGCGCCGAAGATCCCCCAGACGGTCAACGGCAGGCGTGTCCAGCGCATGCCGGGCGCGCGCATCATGATGATCGTGGTGACGACGTTGACGGCCCCCAGGATCGACGAGCTCCCCGCGATGATCACCGCGACCGCCAGGACCGTCGCGCCGATGCCGGTCTGGTCGGCGATTGGCCCCAGAAAGGTCCATCCCGTCTGCACCCCGCCCCCGGCGCCATTGGTCTGTCCCAGACCCCAGAAGGGAATGGTGAGAAAGATGAACACGGCCGGCACCAGCAGCGCGAAACTCAACGCGTTGAGCCGGGGGAAGGCCATATCCCGCGCGCCGATCATGATGGGGACGATGAAATTGCCGAATGGACCAATGAAGAAGGTGATGGTCGTCAGAATCATCAGCATGCCATGCATGGTGACGATGGTGTTGTAGGCCTGCGATGGGAAGAAGCGCTCACCCGGATACATCAGCTCCAGGCGAATGAGCATGGCGCCCAGACCGCCAAAGGCCAGCATGATCATCGTCAGCACCAGATACTGGATGCCGACGACTTTGTGATCGGTGGTGAAGCGGAAGTAGCGCCAGATGCCACCGTTCTTGCCTGCCAGCCGTTGCTCTTCCTGATGGGTCGGGTCGGGCAGCGCCAGCAGCCAGGAAATGGGACGGTTGATCGCGCCGATCCCGATCAACCAGCCGAACAGCAGGCAGACGAAACCAATGACGATAGCCTGTTCCTGGTAGTTGAAGCCTGATGGGATGTGGCCGGTGCCGTAGCGCAACCCAACAAACACCAGGCCGGCGAAATAGCCGATGGCGGCCAGAACGACGCCGGACACATAGCTGGGAATGAGCTTCTGTCTCAGTTCGGCACTCGTACTCGCACTCGTACTCACACTCATGCGCGTTTCATCCTTCCCACAATCCAACGCCACGCCGGAGGACCACGCCCGACACCGCCAGTAGATCAAACGCGCCTGGTACGAAGCCACTGCTGGCTGGCTGAGCAGTGGGTTGCTGGCCCACCCAGGCGGCAAACGCGCTCTGGCTCACCACGTGTACTGGTGTATTCATGTAGGCGTGATAGACGCCACAGAGCTCCGCGCAGCGCACAACGTAGTCGCCCATCACCGTGGGGGTCACGCTGATCTGATTCGTCTCGCCTGGCACCGCATCCTCTTTGATGCCCATGGACGGCACCCAGAAAGAGTGCTGCACGTCGATGGATTTGACCGTGAAGAGCACCGCGCGATTGACCGGCAAATAGAGTTCGGTACTGGTAGCATCCTTATACTGGGGGTAGTCGTAGTTCCAGAGCCACTGTTCGCCAGTGACGGTTACCTGCAGGGCGCCAGATGGGGCAGCGGCGTCCACCCGATTCAAGAAGACCAACCCATCCGCGTACAGAATGGCCGCCAGCAGGATCGAAACCGCGACCCAGATCACCTGGATGCGCAGATTGCCGGTCAGGTGCGGGCCATCGGTCGGCTGGCGCCCTCGCACACGGAAGGCGAAGACCGCGTAGCCACAGTACGCGATCACCAGCGCGAAGACCGGGATCGAAAGATAGGAAAAGAGCGCCAGGACTTGATTGATTTCCTCGGCGCGGTCACTGGCAACCGGCGGGAGCAGGCCCCACTGCACGAAGTGGGGTCCGATGGCGAAGGCGATCCCCAATCCGACCACTGCCAGCACCCCAAAGAGGATCGAAGCCCACAGGATGTGCCGTGGGTTGTTATTCATGTGCCCTCTCCATGTCTCGACTGCCCATGCCTCGCGGCACGCGCTCAGGCGACCACATTGATCGTGCCCGACATGTACCCCTTGGTGGACATCGGACCGCCGAAGCCGTTGAACCCGCTGCCGCAGGGATCGAAGCACTGCCAGAGGTAGTGGCCAGGCTTGGCGGGAGTCATGAACGAGAACGAGGTCTCGAGCGGTTTGAGTGGGAATCCGCCACTATCCGGCGGCGCCTTGGGATCCGCGCCGGTCACTGGAACGCTCACGAAGAGCCAGGGCTGGTTGTCGCCGACCACCGAGTGGATCGTAAAGGTGTGTGAGACATTGTTGGGATCGACGCTGCTGGTCGGCTTGCCATCGACGGTGATCGTGTTGCCGATGGTGCCGCGCGGGACCCCATAGTAAGGATTCAGCAGCGGGGTGGCGGAGTCATAGTTCTGGATAGTGATCGTCACCATCGTGTTGACCGGCACCTGTAGGTTGGTCGTCGGCCAGTACGTGACCCAGGCCTGATTATCGCCAGGCGCCGGATACGCGAACCCGTTGTCGGTCTGGCCGCCACTGATGTGCGCCGCGACCCACGCGGCATCCTGATACGGGTTGGAGGGAAACGTCTGCAGCGTCAGGGCGACGTGGTGGATGTTGTTCTGTGTGCCAGCGTCCTTCGCCGTGAGTCGCGGTAGATCGCGCGAGGCGGCGTCAACCGCCTCGGCCACACCAAGCACGAGACCGGCGATGACCAGGACTGAGATGAGCGCGCCCAGGTATTTGCCCATACACCCTCATTTCCAGGTTCTGTGTGTACCGCGAACCGAGATGACACGTGTCCTGGCCGCATGCTAAACGGATTGCGTCTACCAGAGCATGGTGAGAATGCACCACTTTTTGGCAGCGGTCCTTGGCTGCCGCGACGGGAACGAGGATCGTCGGGTAGTTGCGCCACGTATCGGTATCTGTGGGGCGTGATCAGAGCAGATGCAGCTGTGAGGCTGCCACAACGGCTTGCAGGCGGGTAGTCGCGCCGAGCTTTTCCATCACACGCGTCACGTGATTGCGCGCGGTGAGAGGACTGATACTCAATGTGGCTGAGATCGTGCGGGTATCCAGGCCACAGGCGAGCAGGTCCAGTACCTCGCGCTCGCGGGGAGTGAGCCGCTGGACCGGTGGCAACGAGTTTGCGCGGGCCGCGCGTTCTGACGTCACATGGCGCGAGCTGGAAATCGCGGCCTTCGAGAGCCCCTGCGCCACCACCTCACCGACGCGGTGCCGCTCGGTCACATCCCGCGCAAAGTGAATGACGCGCTTCTTGCCCTCCAGTGAGCGGCCTACCACGGTGGAGAGCTCAATCCACCGGGGCGTGGTCTGGCGAGTTGTCATCAACATCTGGGCATTCTGAGCCTGTCGTCCATGGCGGGCATTGCTCACCGCGTGGCAGCACGAGGCGCAATCGCGGTCGTGACGAACACAGGCCGGGATGATATCGTAGCAGCGGGCACCCAGCACCTCAGCGGCGGAAAATCCAAAGAGATCGAACGCGCCAGCATTCCACGCGACAATGGTATGGTCCATATCCACGCCAAAGGCAGGTACCGACAGTGTCAGCACATCTATGGTGAACAGGGATTCCTGATCTGCCTGTCTCATGGCGCCTCCGGCGTTCCGAAGCCAGCGGTGCCGGCGTGCGCCGGTGCGCTGGAAGGGAGGTTCGTGTCGAGTACCTGGAATATCCTTATCGGTCTCTTGCGTAGCGGGTAGCCTTTGGCCTATCAGGTTGACCAAGCTGGCGCCGTGAGTGTGTAACCTGCTCACGTAGTGCCGAATTGGGGGTGTCTTTCCGTGGTTGGGTCAACTCTGACAAGCGGAGTATACCCACTTCTCCATAGAAAGTAAAGATGAATCACAGTCATACGTGCGGCAATCAGCGGCAACAGGTGAAACGGCTCTGCCGTCTTTGCGTGTCACTAGCCAAGCTGGCTAGTGCGTTGCCGGTTGGCGCGCAATCTGGTATCCTGTGTCGCGGCGGGTTAGCGTATACTGCATAGCGCGGGGGCGTTGAGGAATGCGCACAGGACCACCGCCCGCGATCCGGAACGTTGCCGCGAACCGACGCGGCCCCAGAGCTGACGCATCGCGCAGCGAGAGAGGTGGGTAGCGGGTGACGAACTTGGTGCAGGACGTCTACACAGTCGTCCACACAGTAGTGGTGCCCACGGTGACGGCGGTTGCGTCGGCAGCCACAGCGGCGCCAACGGTAGATACCAGCGGTGGATCATCAACCAGCAGTCTGAAATCGCTGCTCGGTCTGGTGGGCGTGGTGGTGGCATTCATCGCAGCCTTCGTCGCCATCTTCTGGATTGCGCTGATCTTCTGGACCTGGCGCGATGTGCGCTCGCGCACCCAGGATGTGCTGCTGCAGATCACCGCGACGGTGCTGGTGGCCGTGTTTTCGCTGGGGGGCCTCTTCATCTATTTGATCGTCAGACCGCGCCAGACACTCGCCGAACTCTACGAGCGACAACTAGAGGAAGAGTCGCTGCTGGCCGAGATGACCGAGCGCCAGACCTGCCCTACCTGCCACTATCGCGTGGAGGGCGAGTTCCAGGTGTGTCCGAGCTGCGGGACCAAGCTGCGCCGGCCCTGCCCACGGTGCGATCACCTGCTGGAGCTCAAGTGGAATGTCTGCCCCTTCTGTGGCTACGGCGGCGGCGCTGCCGAAGGAGGCCGGTCCGGACGCCAGCCCTCACGCGTCGAACGCTGAGGCGCCGCTGGCCCGTTCTCGCTCAACCCGCGCCTGGATCAAGCAGTCCACCACACGGTGGGCTGCTTCTGTGTCCCCGCCCTGCATCAAGCCCCCTCCAAGGTGGTGGGACGATTCTGCTTGACAGCAATATCGGTGACTGCGCCGTATAATCATCAAAGGATGGCGGCGGCGTGGCGCACCCATTCGGGCACGCATGATGCTTGCGCCAGCCACGGTGGAGAATACCCGGGAGCATACCCGCGGGCGGGAAGGAATGGGCACGATGCGACGCGCGACGG
>DASYGC010000897.1:0-1709 GCA_036000225.1 Ktedonobacterales bacterium
GGGTCTGGCCGATCACTCGGAGCCGGCGTTGCGCTGGTATGTCACGCCGCGCGAGGCGCTGGTGCTGGGCAACGGGCAGAAGCCGCCTATCGTGGACTTCGCTGTGGCGCGCGCGCGGGCCGTTCCAGTGTTTCGCCGGACATCGGGGGGCACGGCGGTGCTGGTGGACGCGAACGCGCTAAGCATGGAGGTGGCGCTACCGGCGGGGCATGCGCTCGCGTCGTCGGATATCGTGCGGGCATATCGCTGGCTGGGCGAGGTGTGGGCCGAGGCGCTATGCTCGCTCGGTGTGGCCCAGGCGCGGGCGATTCCGACAGAGGAGGTCCGCGCGCTGCCGCCGCTGGCGAAGGACGATCCGGTGCGGCTGGCCTGCTATGGGACGCTCTCGCCCTGGGAGGTGGTGGTAGGCGCACGCAAGCTGGTGGGCCTCTGCCAGTTGCGGCGGCGGGCGGGTGCGCTGTACCAGGCGGGGGTACATCTGCGCTGGGAGCCGGAGCGGCTGGTATCGCTGCTGGCGCTGCCGGAGGGGACGCGCCCGGAGCTAGCGCGGCGTCTGCGGACGACGACGCTGGGGCTGGATGAGGCGGCGGGCCGGACGGTGACGGCGGCAGAGGTGATCGCGGCGGTGGAGGCGACGCTCACGGCGCGGCATGGCGTTGCGCTGGCCCCAGGCGAGTGGCGCGAGGACGAGTTGGCGCGTGCGGAGGCGTTCGAGCGCGAGCGCTTTGGGGAGGTGACCTAGCGCCTGGACCAGGCCTGGAAGTCGCGCGGTCCCGCGATGAGGCTATGGGGATCCGCCGTGAGCGCCGCCAGATCCTCTCGCGCGGCGATGAATTCGTCCTCCGTGGCGAGGCCCTGGGCGAGGATGGCCGGACCCGGCGCGTCGAGTGTCGAGAGCGCCAGGATCTTCCCCGCGTCAGCGATGCGCAGCGGTTGGACCAGGGTCACTTGTGGATTGGGGATGCCGTTGGAGATCGGTAGCCATGACCTGAGCATGTGCTGACAGCAACGCTGTCCGTTCACGAGATGAGCGTGCTAGACGTCTCACGTTGTTCTGACGGACTATCGAACGCAGCACGCCAGGTGGCAGGCGGTTGGCCCACATGGCGCCTGAAGGCGCGGTTGAAGGCCACGTCCGATTCATAGCCCACGCGTTGCGCGACCTCACCGACATTCAAAGTGGTCTGCTTGAGCAGATACTTTGCCAGTTGCATGCGCCAGACGGCCAGATAACGCATGGGAGTCTCGCCAACGAAGGTGGTGAATCGCTGAGCCAGCGTCGAGCGCGATACGGCCACCTCATCCGCCAAAGCCTCGACGGTCCACGCCTGCTCTGGGTGAGCATGCAACAGCCGCAAAGTCTGCCCCACCAGTGGATCTCGTACTCCTGCCAGCCAGCCATGTTGCGTAAATGGGAGCTGCTGCATGTAGCGCCGGACGATTTCAACAAAGAGAATCTCACTGAGCCGAGCCATCATCTCCGATTTCCCTGGACGTTCGCCCAGCGCTTCTTCGATCGTATGCCGCAGCGTTGTTTGCAGCCAGTCCCCGGATTGAATGGCCAAGACAGCGGACGGCGCTTGCGCGGTCAGGGGTGGCAGCCCCACCTCGGCCTCTGTGTCGCAGGGATGTACCACCAGCAGTTCAGGCAGGGCTCCAAGGAGCGGATTGAAACGTTGGTCGCAGTGGAGATAGCCACATACCAACTG
>DASYGC010000898.1:0-4403 GCA_036000225.1 Ktedonobacterales bacterium
CTGAGGATCTCGAGCACTTCGCCGAGCAGATGGGGCTGCGCCAGTTCGTGCTCGTCGGCCACTCGATGGGCGGCGGCGTCGCTATGCGCTATGCGCTCGACCATCAGGAACGCCTCAGCGCGTTGGTGCTGGTGGACCCGCTGGCTCCCGCCGGCACCAGCATTGATGAACCCACCACCGCCTGGATCAACGCGCAGCAGGGCGTGCCCGATGGCATCCGCATGCTGACCCTCGGCGCGTTCGCCACGCCGCCCACGGGCGCGTATCTCGAACAGCTGGTGGACGAAGGCGTGCGTTGGGGCAATCCGATCTACCTGGGCACGATGGACGATATGGCGCATTACAACGTGGTCGAGCGCCTGCCAGAGATTACGGTGCCGACGCTAGTGACCTGGGGTGATAAAGACACGGTGGTGCCCTTCAGCGGCATTGTCGACGTCTTCACGAAGGTGCCTGGCTGCGCGTTGGAAATCTGGCATGGGGTAGGCCACTCCGGCCCCATTGAAATCCCCGAGCGCTTCACCGCGCTGTTGACCGGCTTCATCCGCGAGTCGCGGACGCCGCAAGCATGATGCGCGAGGCGCGATGTTTAGCTCGCAGCCAACCGGTTCCGCCGAGCGCTGGTTGTCGCCCGCCAGCAGCGCCGCCTACATGCCTCGTGCCTACAACGTGGCGATGTCCGCACCGGACGACGCAGACACGCAATCGGCCTCGGCGTTGACGCCGGCCACCTGACCATCCAGCGCTGCCGCCAGCGCCGACTTGCCTTGTGCTCACAGCGCTGCCACCCGCGCGCTGTGTCGCACCTTGCCTGTTGCCGTGCCCCGCCAGCAGGTGCGGGTGCCGATCAGCGCGCCGAGCCCATCCACAGCGGTCCGCACACCCCCCTCCGGCGATGGCGATGCAGCCGCCAAGCGGCCGCCGGGTGCGAAGTTCAACGAGTCGTTGACGGCGAGCGCACCGACGGTCAGCGTGCCGGTCTTGTCGCGGATGATCGCCTGGATGCGCGCCAAGCCGCTTCTCGACCGCACTGACGCATCCGGCGAACGTCAAGCGCTGTACAGGAACGGCAATGGTTCGATAGCACACACGTGCTTGCGATCCGGTGTCTTCGATTTGCTGATAAGCAGACAACCCTACCTAGCGAGTAGGAATTCGGTGAGATTGAAGCATACGCAGGAGAAGCATGCGTGGGCAAGGTATACACTCCGTCGTATCGGTCTCCGTCACATCGTCAGACTGACGATGCTCTTTTCTCCTCTTGACGGGCAGGCGAACAGATGATACCATCCCAGTGGATGGTAAGAGGATGGTGGCATGACGGAAAACGAGAAGACCGAGAAGATCACGATCAACCTGGGTCCCGTGGACCTGGGACAGATTGACTTGTTGGTGCGGGAGGGGTTCTATGCCAACCGCACCGACTTGATTCGCACGGCGATCCGCACCCTGCTCACCACCCATGCCGAGGTCATCCAGCACACGGTAACCCACAGGATGCTGGTCCTGGGCATCCAGCATTACACGCGCCGCGACCTGGAGACACTGCAGGCGGCCGGCCAGCGGGTGCGGATCCGCGTGCTTGGCCTGGCGAGCATTGCTGTGGACGTTGCTCCCGAACTGGCCCTGGCGACGATTGATTCAGTTGAAGTGCTGGGCGCCTTCCGCGCCAGCGCGGCCGTCAAGTTGGCGTTGGCGGGGCGCATCACCTGAACCAGCTGCATGGTCTGGCGCCGCGCGACGCGCAATAGATCAGTTATCATGGGAAACAGCGAGTTCCCGCTTTATGCGACGTTCTCGAGAGGGGAATCCTGGCCATGGACGAAGACCTACGCACCGCGATGAACGCGGCCACCCACCTCACGCGCGCCGGGCGACTGGTCGAGGCGACCGCACTTATTCAGCGGACGCTTGGACTTCTGTCCGATTCTCGCGGGCCGGGCGCCTCCCCTGATGGTCCAAAGGGATCACCGATGGAGGAGGTACGCGCCGTGGACGCCCTTCCGATGGCGCCGGGAGCGTCAGGGTGGGGAACGGCTCCTGGGGCGGGAGCGGGGATCGTGGCTGAGATCTCGCGGCGTGTCGCGGCGGTGACCGGCAACGCTCCTAGCGCGCGGCGACGGTCCGGTGGACACGCCTGGGCGCCACCGTTCCCGCTTGCCGTGCCTCAGACAGCGGCGCGCGAAGCAGCTTCAGCCCGCGCGCCTGGCCAGTGGCTTGACGCGTCAGCGACCAATGCGGCGGGGACACGCACCTACCGGCTCTACATCCCCAGCGGCTATCGTAGCGCTGCCGGGCAGGCTGCTCCACTCGTGGTCATGTTGCATGGTGGAACGCAGACGCCCGACGATTTCGCGGCGGGCACGCGCATGGCGGAGTTCGCGGAACGGGACACTTTCCTCGTGGCCTATCCCGAGCAGCCGGTGTCCGCCAATCCGTTGCGCTGTTGGAACTGGTTCCAGCCGGCCGACCAACACCGCGGCGCCGGCGAGCCGTCCCTGATCGCGGCGATCACATGGCAGATCATGCGCGCGTATCACATCGATGCGCGCCGGGTCTACGTGGCGGGCTTCTCGGCCGGCGGGGCCATGGCGGCCACCATGGCCGCCACCTATCCCGATCTCTATGCCGCCGTCGGCGTGCATTCCGGCCTCGCCTATGGCAGCGCCCACGATCTCCCGTCCGCACTGGCCGCCATGAATCAGGGGGCATCCCCGCGCATGCAACCGCCAGCCGGGCGCATTCCCCTGATCGTGTTGCAGGGCGACCGCGATACCACGGTGGCCCCGGCCAATGCCGCGCGCATCGTCGACGGCTGGATCCAGGCGGCCAATCACGGGCAACGCGCCGCGGACAGGCGCGCGCCTGACACCACGGCACAACCGGGGCAGGACACCGGCGGACACGACGCCGGCGGACACGACTGTACGCGCGCCGTCTACCGTGACGCCAGCGGTGCCACGCTCGTGGAGCACTGGACGATCCATCAGGCGGGCCATGCCTGGTCAGGCGGGAGCCCGCGGGGCTCGTATACCGATCCGCGGGGACCGGATGCCTCCGCCGCGATGGCCCGTTTTTTCTACGAGCACCCCAGGCGGGAAGTGCTCCACTGAGGCGGTTGCTTCTGGAGCGCCGCCGCGATCGAACTGAAACGGGTAGTGGTTCAGGCCGCGCGACTACGCTGGAACAGGATACCCCCCCACAGATACCAGATGGGCGTGCTCAGTAAGCTCGCCAACCCGCCGGGCACGAGAATAAACAGGCTCGTCGTATCGTTGCTGGTCAACAGCGTGCCCAGGTAGAGCGCGATGACCAGGATGCCATTTGCGTAGCCGAGGTAACCCAGCCCGCGCGGTAAGCGCCCGCTGCGCACGATCAGCCAGGAGAAGACCAGGAAGCTGACGCCAGTGATACCGAAGGTCAGAAAGCCACGTGGGTCGGCCAGATTGGGGCCAGAGGGCGCCTTCAACCCACTGATGACAGCTGCCAGGCCTCCCATTCCGGCCACCGCCGCGCCCATCTGTCCGATGATGCCGATCAGCAAGGCCCAGAGCGCGAAGGGGCTGTCCGTCGTACGCACTCGGTCGTAGACGGCCACCAGCACCGCGGTGGCGAAGAAGGCGCCCAGCGCCAGAAAAATGGATGGCAGGTAGGCATGTAGGCTCCCCTTCACCAGCAAGAAGAAGACCGCGTAGAGCAGACTGCTCAGACCAGTAATGATGCCGCCTAGTCCCGCGAAGCGCTCGAAGGCGGTGGAAGGGGCGGCGCTCTCACTCGCCCGCTGCTCCGATGATGCCGACATTGCCATGGGGATGCGCTCCTCTCCAGAACAGGTTGGTCACACGCATCGTATGTGGACATGCCTGGATGCCTGGCATGTGTGTTCTGAGGAGCATACCACAGCGCGGCCCGCTTGGATGAGTCACCAGACGACATATCGTCAGGCGTCAGGGCTTGAGCTCAAGCAGCGGGAAGGCGCGGTGGCGGCGTGGCGGAACGAGGAAGTTCTGGCGTCGGGTGGCGCGAATGAAGCTATTGATGCCGTTGGCGCCCGGGGCGATGCCATAACGTCGCGCCAGGGTCACCGCGTCCATTTGCAGCCGGCTCTGGTGGAAGATTGACGAGCCGGCCGTGAACGCCAGAAAGTGCACCCCTGGTGTGCCCATCGCGGGAGTCGTAGCGGGCGGAGCGTCGAGCGCGTCGAGCGTGTTGAAGTCCACCCGCAGTTGCAAGGGCTGGCCCTCGGGAGTGCGGCTGCCGCGCTGCACCGCCTCGTTGTGACCGATCAGACCGTGCTGCTGGGCATCCAGTTCGGCGGTGTTGGGATTCAGCCAGAAGGTTTGCACGGTGATGCGGCCAGGGGTCGTGGCCGCGTTGAGATGGAACATGCGTGCCACCCGCTG
>DASYGC010000899.1:0-7139 GCA_036000225.1 Ktedonobacterales bacterium
CGAACAGTGCGCAGAACATCAGAATGGGCGATGATGCTTCGATGAACCCAAGCGGTGTAAAATTCAGTAGGCTGGCGAAATGGCCCTCCTGAAAAATGAAGACAAGGGCGCCGTAGCTGGCCAAAATCGAGAGGGAGTTCATGAGCAGCGCTTTGAGAGGGAGCACGATGCTTCGGAACACGAGCATAAGCACCAGATAGGTAACAATTGCCACGACAAGGATGGCATACGGAAACACACCGTAGAGCGAGTTGACATAGTCGATAATGCCAGCAGTGCCACCATCGACCAGAATATGCAGGCCCGCGCTGGGAGGAGTGTTGCGTATGGCTTCGACCAGTGCTTCCGAACGCGCATCAAGAAATGGATAGCGGCTCACTACCTGAACGAGCGTGATCTGGGTACCAACCAGGGCATGTAGCGCCTGAGCAAAATAAGGGTCAGCTATTTGGCCAGGATGCGCGTAGAGCAGTTGATATTGCATGAGCGTGAGGCGCGGATCGAGGGAGACAATACTTTGTACTGAGGCGACGTTTGGGTCAGACTCCAGCCGACGCACGTAGGTGTCCAGCGCGGTGAGATTCGTTGCGGTAAGCGGGCTACCCGGTGTCTCTACGGCGATCACGATGGGTGTGGAGGCTTCCTGATTGAAACGCGTGGTGAGCAAATTGTACGCCTCGCGGGATTTGACGCTGGGCGGCAAGATGGAGGCGTCAGGCGCGGCAAGACGGATGCTGAGCACCGGCGACCCCAGGACCAGCAACACGGTGAGCACACCAATGAAGAACAGAATTGGTCGCCGCATGACCGCGGTTGCCAGTCGATGCCAGAAACCCGCCGAGATGCGCGGTGGTGCCAGGACACCATTGATTGGGCGCTGACGCCACAGGCGTGGCAGATGCACCGGCAGCGCATTCACACGCGGACCGAGCAGGCTGAGCAGGGCGGGCAGCAGCGTCACCGCGGCAAGCACCGCGAGCACGACCGTGAAGATACCTCCCAGTCCAACCGAGCGCAGGAAATTGAGCGGAAATACGATGAGGCCCACGAGGCCAATACTCACCGCCAGACCGGAAAAGAACACCGCTCGCCCGGCAGTAGACGTCGTGATGGCCACCGCGTCAGTCACGGAGCGGCCGGCCTGCAGTTCCTCGCGGAAGCGGCTCACCATAAACAGCGAATAATCGACGCCAAGGCCAAGTCCAAACAACGTGGTGATGTTCAGCGCGAAGATGGAGACAGGCGTAACAGTGGCGAGGCCATAGAGTACCGCTAGTGAAACCGCGACGCTGAAGCCGCCAACCGCGGCGGGCAGCGCAGCGGCGATGACCGACCGGAAAACGATCAACAGGGCAATCAGCGCGAAGGGGAAGGCGATCTCTTCCGCGCGGCGCAGATCAGCCTCGCTGACCGACTGGATATCCTCAAAAAAGACCGCCCCTCCGCCGATGACCACATGGAGGTCGGGGTGAGGGCCAAGCCGCGCTTGCAGCGCGGCAAGCACAGCTGTCGCGTGGTCAGCATCGGCACGCAGAAATACCGTGGTATACGCGGCATGGTGGTCACGGGAGATGGCGGTCGGATCCAGGGTGTAGGGGATGATCTGTGTGACCGGTTGCCATCCCTGCAGCGGGGCAACCGTTGCGCTGGCCTCGGCCAGAAATCGCGAATTCTCCGCGGTGAGGGTCTTGCTGGTAAACATCACCTGAATGGAATCAAAACTGGTGTGCAACCCCGCTTGCAGCGCGGCCACGGCACGCGCGGATTCCATCGTGTCACTCGAGAAGCCGCCCGGTTGAAGGCTGCTGGCCGCGCGCGGGGCAAACGGCAAGGCTGCCAGAAATGCCAGGCACCACATGATGAGGATCGTGAGCCGGGCGCGCACGACCCAATGACCCAGGCGGTAGAACATCGGTGCTTCCCTGGTATTTAGATCATCGGTTCAGATGCCAGTCGCCTTGCGACCGGGGAAACAGCGGGGTAGAATAATCAGGCTTCATCAAGGGGACGCGAACTCCCGCCGTGAGATCCCTATAGATGTTGTACGGCCTTCGGCGGCCCGCATTCAAGAAGAACTTCATAAGGATGACGCGATGGCGGACGAGTTTACGATGATTTCGGTGAATCGCCAGGCATACCACGATTACTTTGTGGATGAAACCTATGAGACTGGAATCGCGCTCACCGGCACCGAAATCAAGTCAATTCGGGGGGGCAAAGTCAATTTGCGCGGAGCCTACGCCCGAGTAAAGCAGGACGAAGTCTGGATCGACGGCATGCATGTGGCGACTTATGAACAGGGCACCTACATGAACCACGATCCACTGCGACCGCGCAAACTGTTGTTACACCGCCGCCAGATTGCGCACCTGGTGGACAAGGTGCAGGCGAAAGGGTTGACCTTGGTGCCGCTCAAACTCTATATCAAGCACAACCGGGCGAAAATTGAGTTGGGGCTGTGTCGTGGCAAGAAGCAGTATGACAAGCGCGACGCCGTCGCCGAACGCGACGCGAAGCGCGAGATCGCGCGGGCGACCAAGGTAGGCGCACGAGGTTAGCATCGTGCGGAGTTACACGCCGGCGGACTTGCGCAAAGAGTCCCAGTTAGCGAGGATATCGCCCAGACTATTGGACTCATAACTCCAACAGGGTTCGGCGTAGTAGCAACCTACCCAATTGCGCGTAGCATCGTGACTGAACCAGACCAGCGCACGTGCCAACATGTAGCAGTTGATGCCAGGGTCACGCGATAGGACCGATGCCCACCAATCATTGGTAGTTGCATGGTCCAGCGAGACCCCCGCCATGATCTGGTCAATGGTCATCGCGGGGAAGGTGCAAGAATAGCCACCGCAAGCGGGCAAAGTGCCATTCTGGCGATCCCAGTTGAGCACTGCCTGGCCAACCTTCTGCACCGCATAGGGATCATTCGGATCGCCATGCATATCAATGAACGCCGTTTTGAGAATGGCGATTACACTGAATTGATTGCCATACCCTAACTGCCAGAAGCTCGGAGTATCACAGTTCCCTATCCAGGTGAAGAAGGAGGTGCCCGCTGGCGTGCCTTCGTTGGCGCAATTGCTATAGTTGACGCGCCCGCTGATTCCTTCGGAATGCGTCCAGTATAGGAGCATTTGCGGCTCCATCGTATCGCCAAAGCGGGCGTCCCAGCGGGCGGTGGCGGCGACGGCAAACGGGAGCATGTTGGCGAGTCGCTGGTGTTCGCTAGATGAGAGCGTTCCAGTGAGCGATGGCCAGTCAAACCCATACTTTGCGACGTAATGGCCAGCATCATTCGGTTCAGGCGGGGGCGGCACGTCCAACGACAGAGGGGCATCCCACCACCCACCGATGGGCGTCGGTTCCACATGGATGCCGCTGGAACTCACCCACAAGCCATTGGTAAACCGTGCCCCGATGTCGCTGCGGTTGGCCATGCCGGCCAGCACCAATGCCAACAGCAGTGCGGCGCTGGCCGCGGCGAGGATTGCCGCTCGCGCGCCACGAGGTGCGCGACGGCGCTTGCCTGGCAGCGGTGGCAGTGCGCCAGATCGATCGGGCTTGCCCGGGATCACCGTCGCCGCGATGGACTTGCGTAAGGGACCTGCCAGGGCGAGGCTCGCCGATCCGGCGGCGTGTGCTACCCGCTGAAGGGTTGTGCGTCGTGGTCGCGCCAGATGATCCCGATCGCGACTCGCGGGCACCGGTTCGGGGAACGGACCCTGTTCGCGATCCAAAAGAATGTGTGAGTCGCCACCGCGTCTGACTGGCACGCGCGACCGAGATGTGTGAACTGTTTCGTCCTCAGCCCAGACCCGTTCGGCACGATCCCATGTGGCATCCGCATCAGGGTTCCAGAAACCCTCGCTGAGCGGAGGCGGGGCGACCGCGGCATGCCGCGCGGAGGTGGCATCGCGCACGACAGCGGCTGTCAAGGTGCGGTGCTTCCCACTGGATTGGTGACCCTGGTCGCTGGCGTCTCGCGCGTTGTGGCGCATCCCGTCGTCCTCTCCGCACTGCCTGCCGCATCTGGTTTAGCGCGCTTTAGAATAGCTCCTCAATGAGGACTTTGGCGAGGCGCAGGCTCAAGAGTAGGAGAAACAGGCTACCTGGCAGCCGAGCTGAGATATCAGGTGGCAGCCGTCGCGGCCTGGTAGTAACGACTGCTGGGTGGATGATCGAGGAGACCAGCGATAAAGCGGCTTGCCGCGACAACCGCGGCGAGATCAACGCCCGTAGTGACCTGCATACCGTCCAGCATGTAGAGCAAATCTTCAGTCGAGAGATTGCCTGAGGCGCCGGGCGCGTAGGGGCAGCCGCCTAGCCCGCCCGACGAACTATCGAAAATGGTAATCCCCAATTCCAGGCCAGTCAGCACGTTGGCCAGGGCAGTGCCACGTGTATCGTGGAAATGCAGGCCGAGCCGGTCGAGGCTGATGCGTTCGCTGATGAGCGCGATGATTTGCGCCACCTGATTGGGCGTTGCGACGCCAATCGTGTCTCCCAGGGATATTTCGTCCACGCCAAGCGCGAGGAGGTCGTCGACCACTCGCGCCACCGCGGTTGGTGCGACAGAGCCTTCATAGGGACAGCCAAACACAGTGGAGATGTAGCCGCGCACGCGAATTTGGTGCGCACGCGCCATGGCGAGGACAGGGCGGAAGCGCTCGATGCTTTCGGCAATCGAACTGTGAATATTGTGCTGCGCGAATGTCTCAGAGGCCGCGGTGAAGACCGCGATGTCGGTGACGCCAGCGGCAAGCGCACGCTCCATGCCTTTCGCGTTGGGAACCAGCGCCGCGTAGCGGGTGCCCGGACGCCGCTGAATCCCTGCCATGACCTCGGCGGCGTCGGTCAGTTGCGGAATGGCGCGAGGACTGACGAATGAGGTGACTTCTATGACGGGAAAGCCGGCCGCGCTCAGCAAGTCGATGTACTGGATTTTTGCGGCGGTCGGAACCACGCCATGTTCATTTTGCAAGCCATCGCGCGGTCCCACTTCGACCAGCGTTACGCGCCGCGGCAACTGAGCGAAAAAGTCGGCGCCTGGCGATGGGGGTTGGGGCTCAATGGTCATCAAGGGCTCCCTCCAGTTCAACGAGTGCCTCGCCACCTGGGACCACGTCACCGACGCGATGCGCGACCCGGCGCACGCGGCCAGCGTACGGCGCGGCGATCGCATGTTCCATTTTCATGGCGCCGAGCACAACCAGCGTCTGATGTGCCCGTACCTGTTCCCCCATGCTCACATTGACTTTGATGATGGTGCCGGCCATGGGCGCGACCAAAAGCCGATCACCTGGAGCCATCTCGCCCGTGTGCGCGGTGGCGTCCACATCGGGTGGTTGAGGCTTCGCGAGCGCGAAGCCTTGACCGCGCCAGGCGACCAGGACGGAGCCCGCTGAGCGGACGAGGCGGAAGTTTTCGGTAAGGTTATCGGTGTCGAGCAACAACTCTCCGTCGGGACGTAGGAGCGCCGCGATAGACCGTGCCTCCCCAGCGGGGTATGCCTGGCCATCAACGCTGACAGCAAAGACGCCGCGTTGTCCAGCGATCGTGGCGACCACGATGTGATGAAGGTCAGTTCCAAATAGGTAGCGCGCGGGATGTTGGCCCGCGGCTGCCAGGCCAACGCGGTGGGACCATGGGTTACGACTCATCTGAGTTTGTGATGACTCAGTCTGGTCCAGCAGTTCGAAGATCGCCGCCGCGACCAGCACCTCTAGCGGTACACCGCTTGACGCACTGGTCGCGGCCAGGTCGCGAGCAGACAAAAAGTCGGTATTGGTGTGGGCAAGTGCGAATTCGGCATCGGACGCAATTGCGCGCAGGAGCGGCAGATTGGTGGTGACCCCAAGAATGGCGCAGTGTTCAAGCACCCAACGCAATCGAGCAACCGCGGCCGGTCGGTTCTCGGCATGGACGATGAGTTTGGCCAGCATCGGATCATAATACATGCTGACGTCGTCTCCGGCGGCAACGCCAGCATCTACACGCACACCAGGCGCCGTGGGCAGTGAAAGGCGAACAATCGTGCCGGTAGAGGGCAGATATTGATTGGCCGGATCCTCCGCATACAGGCGTGCCTCGATGGCGTGCCCGCGCGGCAGGATTTGCTGCTGTGTGAGCGTCAGCGGCTCGCCCGCGGCGATGGTCAGTTGGTGGCGCACGAGATCGATACCCGTTACGAACTCCGTGACCGGATGCTCGACCTGCAGGCGCGTGTTCATTTCGAGGAAGTAATAGTGTCCGCCCGCATCCAACAAGAATTCGCAGGTGCCGGCGTTCACATACCCAGCGGCACGAGCCGCGGCGACCGCGGCGGATCCCATCTCGGCGCGGAGCGTGGGAGTAAGGATGAAACAGGGACTCTCCTCGATGATTTTTTGGTGACGCCGCTGAATCGAACATTCGCGTTCACCGAGGTGGATCACGTTGCCGAAAGCATCGGCAAGTATCTGAAATTCGACATGACGTGGCGCGACGACAAGCTTCTCCAGAAAGACGCTGTCGTCGCCGAATGCCGCCTGAGCCTCGCGGCGAGCGGCCTCAAGCGACTCCACGAAAGCCGATGCCTCGTAGACGATGCGCATACCCTTGCCGCCACCACCGGCGGCAGCTTTGATCATGATGGGAAAGCCGATGTGTTGCGCTTCGCGTTGCAACGCACGCGCGTCGCGGCTCGCTCCCGAGTACCCAGGTACGGTCGGCACTCCCGCGGCCTCAACCGCACGCTTGGCGGCAATCTTTGAGCCCATCAGCCGGATGGCGGAAGGTGGCGGCCCGATGAAGGCGATGCCAGCATCGGCGCAGGCCTGGGCAAACTCGGCATTCTCGGAGAGGAATCCATACCCTGGGTGGATCGCTTCGGCGGTGCTGGCACGTGCGGCCCCGATGATCGCCGCAATGTTGAGATAGCTCTGGGCGGCGGGTGCTGGACCGATTGGCCAGGCCTCATCGGCGCGGCGGACATGCAGCGCTCCGCGGTCAGCATCGGAGTAGACCGCCACCGCGCGTATACCCATCTCCTGGCAGGCAGTGATGACGCGAACAGCGATTTCGCCACGATTGGCGATCAACACGGTCCTAAACATCGTCGGTTACCCAGTTCGCGGTTCGCTTCTCGAGAAACGCCC
>DASYGC010000900.1:0-4485 GCA_036000225.1 Ktedonobacterales bacterium
CCGTCCCGGCACCCTCGACCGCCCCTGCCGTCAAGACCGCCCCTGCCACGGTGGGCGGCGCATCCGCGACCATTCTCACCAACGCGCAGGGCATGACCCTCTATTACTTCGACAGTGATTCCACGACCACTTCCGCCTGCACCGGCAGTTGCACCCAGCTGTGGCCGGCGCTCATCAGCTCGTCGGGCGCGCCCGCCGCGCCAAGCGGCGTGAATGGCAACTTCTCCATCATCAACGGCGGCAACGGCGCGCAGGTCGCGTACAACGGGCATCCGCTGTACACCTACAGTGGCGACACGGCGCCTGGCCAGACCAAAGGCAACGGCCTGTTCGGTAAATGGCACGTCGCCACGCCGAGCACCGCGCAAAACACCAACGCTGGCTCCAACAATCCCGGCTACGGCAACAACGGCTATTGATCGAGACTGGTCCAACGGTAGCCCTCGGCAATGCGGCGCTCGGGATCTACCTGGCGTCTCAGGGCGGGAGGTCCCGACGCGAGGCCCGCGGTTCCCGATGCGCTGATATCAAATCGTGTAGGGGCGTACGGATCATTCGTGACCGGTCATGATGTACGCCCTCTGGATGCCGGGCAAAGCCTGGCATTAAACCACCGCAAACCGCGCGTGTGCTCCAAGATTGAGTATGATCGGGGGATGCCGGTACTCTATAGCGCAAGGTGGTTTGCGCCCGGTCCCATGCCCGCTTGCCAGGCGTGGGACCGGGCGTTCGTGTGCCCTGCTCGTCGATCGAATATGGCGACAGCGTGGTCGTATACCAGCGTCTGACGCAAGCGCCGCCGAGCGCGCGGCATGCGGAGGAGTCGGGAACGGTGGGGCGGGAGGAGACGGGACGCGGAGGGGAAGCAGGTTCAGGCGGGGGAGGTGACTGGCGGGGGAGCGACTTCGGCCTGGGAGACCTTATCGCGAATCAGACCGAGTTGCGCATGGACTGCCTGGCGGGATTGGCGGAGATCGCGCGCGATGTTTGAGGGACGTTTCCCGGCGACAATGGCTTGGCAGATCGCGGCTTGTTTCTCGGTAAGGGTGATGGCCGGATTATCCAGGGCCGTGCGGGCCGCGTCTTCGAGATTGCCAAAGCGACTGCGCCGGTAAATATCCAGGTCCTCGGGACTAAAGAGCCAGCGATCGACAATACGTAGGCCGGGAATCCGCCCGCCTTCCACGAGATGCATAAAGTGCCAGTACGTCATCTGCAGATAGCGCGCCGACTCGTGGCTGGTGAGCAATCCCGTCAGCGATTGCAACCGGCTTGGAAGCTCTTCACTCCGCAGCACCATGGACCTCTACCTCACCCGTGTGACTGACCGCGCCGCGGGCACCAGCGCCGAAATATCCTGCCGCGCGCCCCTAAATACGCGCACCGCTGTCCGCCGCAGTATAGCACAGCGCGGCGGTCTCTCGCAAGTGCGGATAGCCACGCACGACAGGCCACGCCTGGACTGGTGACGGTTGGGCTACAAACTCGACAGTCGTGTTACCCTGACCAACATGTCTCGTATCTAGCAGTGAGTGGCACGGAACATGCTGCCTGAAATCCATCGAACCGTGGTCCTTTCAGGCAACACCTCTGACCCACGATCAGTCGTTCGCCGGAGACAGTGAGGATGTTGAGGTAGGAGACACATGGCAGAGTATACGCTCGTGTTCCGGCGAGCGGTAGCCGGCGACGGACATTCGCAGCTCGATGCGCGCCCATGGATGGTGACGCATCCCGCTCTGGGGCTGGGTGACCCTTTTGCTCCACGCAATGGGCCGCCCGCGCACGGGCGAGCGATGGCGCAGATGTTTGCCGTACCCATTTGCTCGGCGCTCGGCATGGATAGCGCCGCCTACGAGCGCTTCCTTGCGGAGAGCGGCGCGCTCCAGGCCGCGCTGGCCGTGCTGGGCAACACATCACTCACCCGGACGGCGACGGCCATCACGGCTCGCAAAGAGATCCAAGCGCTGGTCATGGCCGCTGAAGTACAGCATATCATCGGCCGCCTCTCGGCATGACAGTCCGCCGGGCGCACTGCCTCACGCCCGGCTGATATCCGCGCGTACCACGCCCCCCTGGCCACCATAGAGCCGCGCGGCGTACTGAACGAGCGCCGCGAGCAACGGCTCGCCCTCCAGCAGGGTCCGATCGCCCACGACGATCAGCTTGCGTTGCGCGCGGGTGAGCGCCACATTCAGCCGGTTCGGATCGGCGACGAAGCTCGCGGCCAGCAGCCCGCGCGCGCCAGCGTGCGCGAAACCCAGTGCCTGGCCGAACGAGAGCACGATCACGGCGCGCTCGCCGCCCTGGAAGCGGTCGACGGTATCCACCGTGATCTCGGTCTCGCCGGCGTGGGCCAGTTGCTGACGGATCGCCGCCACCTGTGCGCGGAATGGCGCGATCACCCCAATGCGCTCTGCCACGATACCTCGGGCGCGCAGGCCCCGCACCAATCGCCCCACCACGCGCGCCTGAGCCCGACTGGTCCGGCCGGCTTCGAGGCTGGCATCCGCCGCGCTCGGCACCTCCACCAGCACCAAGGGGCGCCGCGGATCGAGCACCGCGTCGAGGCCGTCAGCGACCGCCGCGCTGAACTCCAACAACTGTGATTGCGCGGCGCCAGCGGCCGTGAGGACGCCCGCGTAGAACGCCTGGCTAGGAAACTCGCAAATCACCGGATGCATGCGATACTGGCGCGTCAGCGTGATGCTGGCCGCCGTACCCCAGCGCTCACTCAAACTGGAGAACAGCGACTGTTGGAGCCCCCGCTCCGCCGCTTCGGGCGAGACCACCAGCGGCGGCAACTGGCGGCCGTCGCCCACCAGGATAAAGCGCTCGGCGAAACGGAGCGCGGCCACCACCGCGGGCACCGTCAGCTGGCTGGCCTCGTCGACGATGGCCACATCGAACGCCAGCACCTGACCACCCTCATCGAAGCGCTCGGCCGCCCAGGTCGCGGTGGTCGCCGCCACCACTGGCGCGCGCTGGAGCGCCGCGCGCAGTTGGGCTGGCTCTGGTTCGCCGTGCGCGTCACCATCCGTCTGAGCCGGCCCTGACGCGCACTGCGCCAGAGCGGACGCGGCCAGGCGATAGCCACGTAGCGCCGGTCGCACGCTGAGCTCGTTGCCCAGCCGGATGAAGTCGTCGAAGCCGTCGTCGAGCAGGCAGGCTAATACGTTATCAACCGCCTGGTTCGTGAAGGCTGACACCAGCACCCGCTTGCCCTGTGCCACCAACTGGCGCACGATCTCCGCCACGACGCGGGTCTTGCCAGTTCCTGGCGGTCCCTGGATCAGCAGGAAATCGCGGGCGGCCAGCGCCCGCGCCACGGCGGCACGTTGCTCCGGGTTGAGCCCTGGCGCGGCTTCCGACTGGTCGGCGGTGGCCTCGAAGGTGGGAGCCAGCTCACCACGCGCCAGCGCCCGCAGTCGTGGGGCCACACCCAGCCAGCGCCACAGGTTGCGCACGGTACGGTCGTGCACGATGTCACTGCCATAGCGATCAATCAGTGCCGGCTGCCTGATCGGCTCGGGAGTCCACAGCGTGACCGAGCGGTCGGTGACGGCCAGCAGGGTGCCCGTGACGGTTGCGCCATGAATCGGATCGCCGTCGCTGAGCAGCACCATATCCCCCTCGCGCAGCTCCGACGTATTGACGCAGCGGAAGGTGTATTCCCACTCGCCGCGTTCGGTGGCGCGAGGCTCGCCCTCCAGATGCAAATCACCGATGGCCAGACCCGCGCCGCGGCGTTCGGCTGGAGTGGTGGTCCAGAGCAGGCGCCCCTGTTGTTCGGCGGCGCGCCCCTCGATGCGCAGCAGGTCGTAGTACTGGCGAAACCAGGCGACGTCGCGCGGGTCGAGCGGCAGCGGCTGCTCGTCGAGCGGTGGTGGCTCCCAGCCGAGCAGCGCCGATGCCTGTAGGCAGTTGGCGCGAATCGAGCAGCGGGCGCACTTGCGCTCGCCGGGCGGCGGCGCGACGGCATCGGTCGCATGCGCGAGTGCCAGCAGGTTGCGTAGTTCCAGCACACGATGCAGTTCGCGCAACTCGAAGTGCACGCTATGGGCCTCGGCCTGCCCTGGCGTTCCGCTATACAGCAGTGTGGCCTGCCGTGGTCGCTCGCGCTCGCCCTGGCGCCGCGAGGCGAGCAGCGCCTGGTAGCCATATACCTGCCAGCGGTGCTCGCGCCGGGGCAGTTCGCCGCGCACGGTGCTCGTCTTGAGTTCGAGCAGTTGACTTGTATACTCATCCTCCCACAGCGCATCCAGGCGACCTTTCAGGCCGATGGCTGGGGCAAGCAAAAAGGTTTCCACCCGCACTCGCGGTGTGCTGGCCCACAGATCCTGGCGCTGGCGCTGATACCAGGTGGTGAGCGCGGCCAGGTGTGGCTCGGCGTCGGCGGCCACATCGGCGGGCGCGAGTTGGTGCATCGCCAGTTCGGTGGCCTGTGCGCGCAATGCTTGATCGAGCAGGGAGCGCGGCGCCGTG
>DASYGC010000901.1:0-2968 GCA_036000225.1 Ktedonobacterales bacterium
GATGAAGAAGGAGGTGTGGTCGTGGCGGAAATTATGGCAGTGCGCTCAACACTGATGGACGACATGCGCTTCAACGCGGTGACCGGCTCGGGCCACGTCGTTGTCATGGATGCGGCCGTGGAGCATGGTGGCCACGATGCCGGGTGCCGTCCGATGGAGCTGCTCTTGGTGGGGCTAGCCGGCTGCACCGGCATGGATGTGATCTCGATTCTGCGCAAGCAGCATCAGCAGGTGACCGGTTATGTGGTGAATGTGCGGGGTGAGCGCGCACAGATGCCCCCAAAGGTCTTTACCACCATCACCGTCGAGCATGTGGTGACGGGACACCACCTCGATCCTGTGGGGGTCGCGCGTGCGGTTGAGCTTTCAGAGACTCGCTACCGTGGCGCCGGCGCGATGCTGCGCCGGACGGCCACGCTCACGCACAGCATTCATGTGCGTGAGGCCGAGGAAGCGCATACGGCGGTGTAGCGGGTGGATGGCACGGCTATCTCAGATCATGGCCTGGCGTGCATACTGGGCCATGATCTGCGCTTACGTAGCGCGCCTATACTCTCAAGCATGGGTGATGAAGCGACGCGCCTCACTACCCCGACGAGGTCATCCGACCAGACGCCACGCCGGCACGCACGGCCGGGCCTTATCTTGTGACGCCTACCACCGAGTGCGTGACGCCACCCACAAGGATATCACGGCCCAGCGCCAGCGGGCGCTGACCGCGCCGCAACAGGAAGCGTTCGGACAGGTCTTCTGCCGCGGTTCACACCGGAGCGATGGACCATCATGCGTCTGAAGCGCGTGCCAGCCTCCGGTGCAGACTTCTCACGTTGCCGTCTCGGTCGATCGGCGGGCCGATGACGTCATCTGTGCGCTGATGACACCGCTGGAGTTCGAGACGCCTCCCGAGGAGGGGCGCGGCCTGCTTGGCACCAAGCACGACCTGGTGAGGAGCCCGTAACCGGCGCGCTGCTACACCTTCGCATCTAGGAGGAGGACGTCCGCTCGCGAGCCCAAGAGCTGGACGAGTGCATCGCCTGACACGTCGTGGCGCCCCTCGCGACGCTTCTCGCGGCGCGGCTGGCCAGCCAGCACGCCGGCCATGAGCGAGTGGCCGGTTACATTCGGCAGCTGGCCGCGGATAGCGCGGCGCATGCGTATGTGCTGCGCGCTCTGCCCGACACGAGCGTCGCACCTGAGCAACAAGGCTCGTCTGAAGTTGAAACAGCCAGCTCAGGTGGGGCACACCAGGCGAACTGCCAGTCATTGAAGTTGGCGGACTCTTCAAGATACGTGCCGATTGTGGCGGTACCAACCTGGGCCTGTCGGAGTCTGATGGAGCGCGTATGGAGATGTCACCGGCCGCCCAGACCCGCCGCTATCCCTTCCAGCGCGGCGGACCACGCGAAATGAGAACCCTGGCAACACGCTAGGTTCCTCGCCATTGGTGCATAGACTGTCGAGACGCTGCGTGTCAGCTGCCCCCGGCGGGCTCGCGCCTCTTGATGATCGGCGCGGTCTTCTGCAGGGGCACTGCCGCCACCGGCAAAGCAATCGCTTCCACGGTCTCCTGCCCGCGCACCGCCGGGGCGAGCAAGACGAACAGCGCTGCCGTGCCACCGCGTACAAGGACATCGTGTATGCCGCCCCTTTGCACCGGGATCTCGACCAGGTGACAAGACACGGCGCAGATTCCATGGAGAGAATAGGTAAAGAGACGCGGTGACACCCTGCCTGCGGTGTTCCGCAAAGAGGGCTCGCATGGTATAAACCCAGGAAATTCCTGGTCTGGAGCGGGAGACGGGATTCGAACCCGCGACACCCTGCTTGGAAGGCAGGTACTCTACCAGCTGAGCTACTCCCGCATATCGCTGCCGTGAAGCGGCGCCGAACACTCCGCATTGTAGCATCGGCTGGCCCGCCTGTCAATGGCGACGCCCGCCTGCTAATCGCCGAGCGGGTGGATGATCAGATCGATCGCCATCCAGAAACTACGCGCATGGCGAAAGAACAGTAACGGGCCGCCCACTCCGAGCACGATACCCACTACAATCGCTGGGAACAACGGCACCCGCGCGACCACCAGCGCGATCACGGCGACGAAGATCACCCCCTCGGTCACGATCAGGTTGATGGCCATGGCCCCGACGAAATACCCCTCTTCGCGTTCAAAGTGATGCCCACACCAGGAACACTCCTCGTACATGCGAAACCACGAGCCGGGGCGGAACAGCCGCCCGCGCCCGCAGACAGGACAGCGCAATCGCACCGCCCGCACCAGCAGGAGCCACAGGGTAGTGCTGAGGTTCATCCGACTCCTCGCTGGCCGCCAGCCGGGGGCACCGGCCTGGCCCCTGGTGTGCCGCCGGCCCCCGTGCCGCGGTCGGCGAGAGCCGCTGAGGGGACCTTTCCGCCGCCGGCTACCAATGGCAGCAGTTCATGCAACATGGCCAGCCACGCCTGCGTGCCTTCGGGCAGCAGCCGGCGCGGGATACGCACCTCGCCCAGTTCCACCCGCACGTCATTGCGGAAGCGCTTGTACAGCGCCACTCGATCCGCCGCGATGGTGCGGCGCAGCTTAAGGATCACCTCGCCATCGCGCGCGGCGATCGATTCATATCCCAATTCCGCCGCTTCAGTCTTCAGCCGCACAATCGCCAGCAGGTTCGCCAGCGGCGCGGGCAGCGGGCCGAAGCGATCGGCGAGTTCGGCAACCATCGACTCGACATGCTCCGGTCGCTGCAGATGAGCCAGCCGCTGGTAGAAGTTCATCTTGAGCACGCGGTCGCCGATGTAGTCGTCGGGGATGTAGGCGTCCACCGCCAGTTCCATCGTGACCGGCGCCAGACGCGGCCGCGTGATGGCCTCGCCGCGCAACTCCCGTACCGCTTCTTCCAACAGTCGTGTATACAGGTCAAAGCCGACGGCATTCAGATTGCCCGACTGCTCCGTACCCAGCAGGTTGCCGGCG
>DASYGC010000902.1:0-3329 GCA_036000225.1 Ktedonobacterales bacterium
AGCACCAATGGCTGGCGGCTCGACGATGTGTATCCGGCCGCGGAGATCGTGCGCGCGATTGACGCGGAGTTGCCATTGGTGCGGGCCGATCCCAACTATCCCGGCGAGGTGGCGCGCCGCTATCGCTACCAGGATGGCGGCGGTGAGATCGGCATCATCGCCTCGGTGACCCAGCCGTTCTGCGCCGGGTGTACGCGAGCGCGGCTGTCATCAGAAGGCATGCTCTACACTTGCCTGTTCGGTACACGAGGCCATGATCTGCGGGCGTTGTTGCGCGGTGGGCAGTCGGACGAGGAACTGGCCGAGCGCCTGTGCGCGATCTGGAGCGCGCGCGGCGACCGCTACTCTGAGCTGCGCACCCAGCGCACGAGCAATCTACCCAAGGTGGAGATGTCACATATCGGCGGGTGACACGGACGGCAGCTGGCGGCTACCGCGCCGCGGCCTGAGTGCCGCCCGGGATTCGTGGCATGTAACTTCGCGCCGTATATGCTCCTGATGGATCGCCACACGCGCGCGCCCATGGCGAGTTGCGTTGCTAGCGTGTGGGGCCGCTTCCCGGCGTGCGATACGGGTGCCCGCGTAGGGACTTTACGAGTTTCCCCCGTTGGGGGTGTACGGGTGTACGCCTCGACCTTTAGAAAGGCGATCTGGATGCGCAAATTCGCGCTGACGCTGCTGGTTGGAGTCGCGCTCTTCATGGCGGCGTGTGCCGGCGGCTCAACCGCCAACACGGCGCCAACCAACACCGTGGTGCCGCCGCCCGCCACGGCGACTACGGCACCGACGGTGGTGCCCGCGACGGCGACCACCGCTCCCGCGGCTGGGGCGGCGACCATTGGCATGGGGTCGCGCAGCTTCATTGGCGGCACGGTCACCATCAAGGTGGGTCAGTCCGTGACGTTCAGCGATCCGGCCACCACTGGCGGGATCCATCAGTTGGTCACCGGGTCGAATGGCACGTTTGCCGCCGAGGCTGGCGCGCCCAGCGCGTTCGCCTCCTCAACCGGGATCGCGTTCTCCCCTGGCACGACGATGGCAATCGCCTTTCCGACGGCCGGAACGTACATGATTACCTGCAAGATTCATCCGTCGATGGAAGCCACGATCACCGTCACCGCATAGGCGGCGACCGATCGAGCAGAGGCAAGCGGCGCCGCCACTCTGGCGGCGCCGCCTGCGTCATCCTCCTATTCGCCGCGCGGTGTCGTCACACCGGTGGCGGGCGCGGCGCCGGCATCGCTGGCATTGTCGAGCGCAGCCAGCCGCAGGCCCAGCACTCCGGCCAGCTCGCGTAGCGTCGTGGCACTGTCGGGCGCGGCGCCTTCCTCGATGGCGCCGGCCAGCGCTTCGAGCGCGGCCAGCGCGCCTGGGGTATCCAGGTCGTCGTCCAGCGCGGCACTGAACGCGGCGCGCGCCGTCGCTGCCGCCGCGCCGGGTGGTGGGGCTGTCGCCGCGCCAGACAGCGCACCCGCGGCGCTGGTGGCGACGCGAGCCAGGCGGTCGGCGCGTGCCACGGCGGCGGCGAGCAGCGCGGGAGTGTACTCCCATTCCGCGCGGTAGTGGTGGCTGAGCAGGAGCAGGCGCACGGCATCGGCGCTGACGTGCGGCAACAGTTCGCTGACGCGCGTGAGGTTGCCCAGCGACTTGCTCATCTTCGTGCCATCCTGGCCCACCATCGCGATGTGCAGCCAGAACGCGACGAAGGGGCGTTCGCCGGTCGCGTTCTCGCTCTGGGCGATCTCACAGGTGTGGTGCGGGAAGATCAGATCAGAGCCGCCACCGTGCAGATCGATGCGTGGGCCGAGATAGTGGGTGGCCATGGCACTGCACTCGATATGCCAGCCGGGCCGCCCTGGCCCCCACGGACTCGGCCATGCCGGCTCGTCCGGCGTCTGCTGCCCCTGCCAGAGCACGAAATCGAGTGGGTCGCGCTTGCGCGGATCATTGGGGGTGTTGCCGCGTTCGTTGGCGGTCGCCAGCCAGCTGGCGTAGCCCACATAGCCGGCGGCTTCGGCCAGCTTGCCGAAGCCCGGATCACTGGCGACATGGTAATAGACCCAGCCCGCGCGCTCGTAGGCATGGCCCTGCGCCAGCAAGGTCTGGATCAGCTCGACGATGTGGGGAATCTCGTCGGTGGCGCGTACGTACTCATCGGGAGGCGCCACATTGAGCGCGCGCAGATCGGCCAGATATTTGTCGGTCTCCTCGCGCCCCAGGACATCCCACGGCTTACCCACCTTGCGCGCCTGGCGCAGGATATCGTCGTCAATATCGGTGACATTCTGGACGTACTTGATCGGCTGGCCACTCCAGCGCAGGTAGCGCACGAGGGTATCGAAGACCACGTTGAGAAAGGCGTGGCCCAGATGGGTGGTATCATAGGGCGTGATGCCGCAGACATAGAGCGTGGCGGTCTCACCCAGTGGCTTGAATTCGCGCTCTTCCTGGGTGAGGGTGTCGAACAGGCGCATGATGGCTAGTCCTCCTGTGGCGGGGGGGCGGGGAACTGGAAGAGCGCCGCGGCGTTGGCGCTGGTGGCGCGGGCCACCTCCTCGAAGGTCAGACCACGTAGCTCGGCAATGTGGCGCGTGGTGAGGGCGACGTGGCGTGGCTCGTTGCGCTTGCCCCGCACGGCTTGCGGCGCGAGGTACGGACAGTCGGTTTCGACCAGGATGCGATCGAGCGGCGCCCAGGCGGCAACGTCGGCCAGCTCGGTATTGCGCGGATAGGTGACGGGTCCGGCGAACGAGAGCCAGTATCCCAGGTCGAGGGCATCGCGTGCCATGGCGCGGTCGCCGATGAAACAATGAAACACGCCACGCACGCCCTGGCCGTGGGCACGCAGCAGCGCGATCATGTCGGCGTGCGACTCACGGTTGTGCAGGATCACCGGCAGATCCAGCTCGCGCGCCAGCTCCAGCTGGGCGATCAGCGCCGTGCGCTGGATGTCGCGTGGCGAGAGATCGCGGTAGAAGTCGAGACCAATCTCGCCGATCGCGACCACGCCGGGGCCGCGCGCCAGCATGCGTTCGGCCTCCAGCGCGGCGGCATCCAGGGTGGAGGCGTCGTGCGGATGGGTGCCCACGGCGGCGAAGAGGCGGCCGGGGTAGGCGGCGGCCAGCTCAATGGCATCGCGGCTGGTCGCCACATCGGTGCCCGGCACGACCATCTGTCCCACGCCAGCGGCAAAGGCGGCGGCGATCACGGCGGCGCGGTCCTGGGCAAACTGGCGCATCTGTACGTGGGCGTGGCTATCAACGAGCACGCGTGTCGGCTCCGTTCCAGCGGCTAGGTTCTCGATGGAGGGCGGCGGCGCCGGCTTAGCG
>DASYGC010000903.1:0-3236 GCA_036000225.1 Ktedonobacterales bacterium
CGCTGGTCTTGGGGCGATCGTTGGAAGACCTTTACGAAGATCGTAGGACCAGGCGCCATGGGCACACTGGAATCGGTCTGGCAGATGGAGGATGGCGTTCCGCGCATGATATCGAATTGGATTAAGGTAGGTTCCTAGAGATTGAAAGCGTTGCCAGCATTGCCTGTCAGAGATTCTCACACTGGAGCACTGTGCTGGCGACGTAGTGACATTGCCGGGATAGGGGTGTAGGGTAGAGGCGACTGCGGTCATTCGTTTGTTGCTCCTGCCCCCGCACTACCCATTGGACACACGAGTACGGGCAAGCCCAACTATATGCGCTGGGAGGTCGAGATGGAGCGCATCACGGTAAAATGCGGCCCAAACGCTATCTCGCTCGAAGATGTCGACAAGTTCGACGTTATAAACGCAGACATGACGCTGCAGGTTTACGACTCTGGCAACGTGGTTAAGTATCAGCCAAACACGTCTGTGCTGATTACCGCCGAAGGGACCACACAGACGTCTCTGCTCGTGCTGGCTTACGATGCGCCGTCCCGAATCCATGAGCACTCTGCTGCCTGTGCACGGAACACACTGGTAGCCATTGTTGGCTCCTTCGCGATCTGTCTGACACCGGATCTGCAAACCGTTCTCTGGCAGCGAAGGTGCGACATCGCATCGTGCTTGGGTATCTATGCCCTTCCAGGCGAGCAAGAACTCATCGTTCATGGCGAACTTACGATCACTAAGCTCACAGTTGATGGAGAGATTGTGTGGCAAACTGCCGGGCGGGATACCTTTACTGGTCCGTTCAGTCTCACTAGCACCGCGGCTTTTGCGACTGATTTCTATGGGACGAGATACATGATTGGGTTACCTGAGGGCAACATTATCGTGATGCCGCCAGATAAGTAGTCCTAATTTACCGAGCCGCACGCCACTCCGCCGTCCGCTAGCGCGCCTACAACACCGCCAACGCCGCCGGCCACCTGCACGCCGTCAGCTCCGTCTCCGGCGCGAGCAGTTACAGCGCGGGCTACGACGCCGGGGACCTGACCTGTCGCGCGGTCGGCAGCCTCTCCTGCGCGACGACCGGTGCCCCAACGGGGCAGCTCCTCACCTACGACGCGCTACGCCGCCTCATCGCTTGGCAGAACGCGACGATGTCCCCCACCGCCAGCGCGACGTACGCCTACGACGGCGAGGGGACGCGCGTCTGGCAGCAGAGCACCAGCGGCAGCGTTAGCCGCCCCCCAGCTCGCGCGCCCGCCGCTCCGCCTGCCGCGCCTCCTGTTCGCGGCCCAGCCCTCGCAGCGCCACCGCCCGATTGCCCCACGTCTCCGCCAGCCCCGCGTTCAGCGTCAGCGCGTGGTCCAGGCAGCGCAGCCCCTCCTCGAAGCGGCCCAGCGCGTTCATCGCCGCGCCCTTCGTATCCCACGTCTCCGCCACGTCCGCCGTCAGCGCCAGCGCCCGATCCGCGCAGGCCAGCGCCTCCGCCGGATGCCCCGTCCTCAGCAGCGCGTAGCCCTTGCCGTTCCATGCGCCGTCCAGATCGGAGCGCAGCGCCAGGGCGCGCTCGTAGCTGGCCAGCGCCTCATCGTAGCGCGCCAGATACAGCAGCGACGTGCCGCGATTGGCCCACGTCGCGGCGTCATCCGGCCGCAGGGCCAGCGCCTGATCGAAGGCCGCCAGCGCCCGCGCGTGCTGGCCAACCTGGCTCAGCGTATAACCCAGCAGGAACGCCGCGTCGTAGTCCCGTGGCGCGAGCTGGGCCGCCCGCTCGCAGAACGTCAGCGCCTCCGCGTAGCGCCGCCGCGCCAGCAGCGAACGGCCTCGCGCCAGCAGGTCACGCACGCTCTCCGCCGGCTGTGGCGTGAGAGGCCGCGACGCCTCGCCCGCCGCCGTCAGCGAGAGCAGGTGCAGCGTCCGCGCGATCGCCTCCTGTGGAGGGAACGGACGGTATCCCGGCGCCTCCACGCGCAGAAAGTCCTCCAGAAAGAGCAGGCTATTGAAATCGGCGCGGTCCAGCGGCTGCGCCACGACGGGCAGGAGGATACGGTGCGGCTCGCGGTCGTAGAGGTTGTAGGCCCACGTGCATTCGCGATGCACCCACTGCGAGGCGAACGCCGCCTTCGAGAGCGCCACCACAAAGACGGTCCGCTCGCGCAACTGGCGCATGATCTCGTCCAGCAGCGGCCCCGCGCCCAGGTTGTGCTGATCCAGCCAGGCATCCGCGCCCGCGCCGCGCAGCGCCAGCACAAGCTGATCGCAGAAGGCCGCGTCCTGGGAACTGTGGCTCACGAAGATGCGCATCTGGCTCAAGGGAATACCCCCTCTCCACCACACCGGACATCGTGCCAAGCGGTCGTATACGCGCCCCCATTCTACCATGCGCGCCGCGAGAATTGGGGAAGTTCGTCCGCGCCGTGGTGTGCGCCTTGCGGGAGGCTGGAGCCAGCGCAACGGCCAGGTCGCCGGCGCTTCCGCCTCCCCTTCCCCACGCGGGAAGTGGGTCGAGGGGGTCGGATCTGGCGCGGGAGGGATGGCAACACCAATTCTCTACCGCATCTCAACCCAAAGACCATCACAGTCTTGCGTCGAGGTGTGTCATGATATACCGTGATGACACGCGCCCCTGCTCTGACCCTCCAATCATCACGACATGGCGCGATATTCTTGTGAGTGCGCCGCTCCCGTGCGCTGTGGCGCTGGCTATACCGTACCTGTGTCGCCTGTCACTTGCGAGAGATCAGGCGCCATGATACACTCGCTGGCGTACCCGTCAGTGATGATGCCAGGCAAGCAATGACGCAAGCGCCCGGACACGGTAACGTTTCATCCCATGGTCGTAGACCCCTGTAGCGCGGACTGAAACGGCCCGGTCGGTGTGACCATCCGTCTGGCTGTTTCGTTTTCTCTGGCGGTCTCATTTCCTGGAGCCGCAAAAAACAGTTCCCGAATGCGTGAGCCTAGTGGGAAGACCCGCGCCCCCTGGTGTGCGGTACGACCCAACTCCGAGTGGGGATGGATTTCGAATGAGAGGGGCGGCGGCATGAAAATCCTGGTAGCGGACGACGATCGCGACCTTGTAGATCTGTTGACCTACTGGCTCAAGGGCCACGGCTACGATGTCGTGCGCGCCTTCGATGGCGAGCAGGCGGTGGCGCGGTGGCGCGAACACAAGCCCGAGATGGTGATTCTCGACGTTGAAATGCCTAAAATTGACGGCTTTGAAGTCTGTCGCAAAATGTCCG
>DASYGC010000904.1:0-1858 GCA_036000225.1 Ktedonobacterales bacterium
TGAGCATGACCGCGACGCCCATCCGCCGCTCGGCGATGCCAATGGCGCCAGGTGTCGCGACCGACGACGCTGACGTGAGTCGAAGGGGGAGTTGCACGAGAAAGAGACGACCTTTTACACAGATTCTCGCATCGAGGGCAGACGGACCACTGCCGTGTGTGATGCGAGTGATACCTAGAGCATACGCCTATCGCCTGACCCCGTCAACCCACGGGGCCAGTCTGGGCAAGCATCATCAGTTAGATGACGCACCGCTCACGCACCGCTCACGGTAGCGGACTCGATGGCGCGAACGGCGCGAGCATCAGGTACGGCGGCGTGCTGAGCCATGCGCCGGTACGCTCGGCTTCTGGAGCCACCGATTGGCGCGTCGCCACGCGCTCAGTCTTCACCGTGGTGCGTCGCACCACGCGTTGGATGCCCGCGACGAGTTCCTCATCGCGCAGCCACGGATGGATGAGCAGATCGACCCCCTGCCGCACCAGATCTTCGATCTCAGCGAAGTCGAGCGCGGTCTGCACAAGGAGTGCGCAGCGTGCGTGCCGCGTCGCGTAACGCGCCAGCAGCGCCACCAACCGGTAGCCTGAGATGACGTGCAGCGGTTGGCGGGGAACGGGTTGCGCGGCATCGAGATCGACCAGCACGGCGGCGAATGGCTGGCGATCTACCTGATCGAGCAGGCTTCGCCAGTCGTCCACCACGCGCACGGTGAAGTCAGCGGAGCGCAACGCGGGGCCCAAACTCGGGCGGCGGGTCAGCAGATCGTGTGCGGTTAGAATACACGGCAACTGGTCCCGCGCGGCGGCGCGCGGCCCGAGCAGCGGTGGATTCAGCGGTTGAGGTGCGGGCAATACGAGCGCGGGTGGCGCGGTGGCAGAAGGTGTCAGGCTAGCGACCATAGCGGGTGACTCCTCGCGAACGGGGGCGCACGGGCTACGCCAACGCTGAGAGGCGGGGGTGCACCTGGGCAAGGCCGGCTGGGAAGAAATGAGGCCGGGGGAGCAAGGAACAGCGCTACTCAAGTATCCCAGCACAGGACGTGCCAGAACGGGCAAGCCGGCGCGTTTGGAAATCCTTGGAGATCCTTGACGATCAATCCCGGTGGCTGTGGTGTTTGAGCGTGGGTCCGTCGTTCGTGAGCGTTGCGGGCGAGCATGACATCGGCTACACTGTGGGCGCGGACGATTGACTGCGCCACCTCCAACGCCTTCGCATGATGGTAGCCACGTCCGTGCGGTCCGCACTCACCAACCCACCGGCGCGGAGGGTTTCGGCGCTCGCCGTGCGCGGGTATGTATCAGCCATGGAGGCCGGGTTCATGTCAATGGCGCCGTTACGGCGTGGGGGCGCATTCGCGCTGATCGCCGGCATCGTCTTTCTGCTGGGCGTCACACTCTACCAGGGATTGGTGTTGGCGCCAACTGGTTTCCTGGCCGCCACTGATCCGATTAGCCAGCACCAGCAGTTCGGTCCATTCCTGGTCTGGGCCAGCAGCCACGCGGCCATTGATGCGGGGTTTCGTGCCGTGGAGGCGACGACGTTCGTGCTGGCGTTTGCGGTTCCGGGAGCGCTCGGCCGTCTGCTCTGGCCTGACGGCAGGCCGCTGGCGACGCGCGCGCTGTGGGCCGGGCGCCTGGGTTTTGCCGCCTTCATCGTACAGATTGCGCTGACCACGCTCGCAACCCCCCTGCTGGCCCGGCAATATGTCAGCCAACCCACCAACCGGGCAGCAACTCTGCATACCTATGGGCTGCTCTTTGGGGTTGAGACGATCCTCGCCAGTGTGGTTGGCGGTGGACTCATCACCGTCTTTCTGGTGCTCGCCAGTTTGCGTGGCTCGGCGAGCGGTCGCCTGCCC
>DASYGC010000905.1:0-8539 GCA_036000225.1 Ktedonobacterales bacterium
GATGATGCGCGCCACATTCGAGCGGTCGAGCCACTCGTTGTGCGTGATGACGCGCACATCGGGGTTCAGCGCCTCGATGGTCTGGCGCGCCGATTCGACCTTGAGCTGGCCCACGCGCGCCGTCGAGTGGATGATCTGGCGCTGCAAGTTGCTCGCCTCCACCACATCGGGGTCCACCAGGCCAATGGTGCCCACGCCGGCGGCGGCCAGGTAGAGCGCGGCGGGCGCACCCAGCCCACCCGCGCCCAGCAGCAGTACCTTCGCGTCCAGCAGTTTCAATTGCCCGCTTTCGCCGACCTCGGGCACCAGCAGATGCCGGCTGTAACGCTTGCGCTGGTCGTCGCCCAGCATGCGCGGCAGCACGGTCGGCAGCCCGGCGTTCTTCCAGGCGGTGTAGCCCCCGGCCATCGAGATCGGCTGCGTGTAGCCCATCTGTTTGAGCGTTTCGGCGGCGAGCAGCGAGCGCACGCCGCCTGCGCAGTAGAGCAGGATTGGCTGATCCCGCTCAGGCACCGCCTCTTCGATCTGCAATTCGAGAAAGCCGCGCGGCACATGCACCGCCTCGGGCAGATGGCCGTCATTCCATTCGAGCTTCTCACGCACATCCACCACCGGGAAGCGCTCGCCGGCCTCCAGCCGGCGCCGCACCTCGGTCGCGGTCCACTCCGTCACACTGCCGCGCGCCTTGCGCAGCATCTTCTGCGAGGCCTCACCCATCGCGCACCTGCCCTATCATTCTGATGGTCCCGGTCCATGCGCCGGGCGCCCTCTGTTGGAAGTTACGTGGTCCGGTGACGTTCAACACTTCATTTTGTGAAGGATACCTAAACATATCATTCCAGCACGACCAGCGTCAACCTTATGGCAGCCGGACAGTGAAGCCCACAGCGTTTGCCGGCCCGCAGCCGCCGTGACTTTCGACACAAGCGCCGCGCGCGCAATTAGGCCATTACGCACTTTGCGTTCGCACCACTGCGACATACACTCTTGGGGTGACAATTGGATGCGTTATCAAGGAGAACATTCATGCAATCCATGAGCCTACAGGCTGCTCCACACGAACAGGTCATCTTGCGCAAACTGGTGTGGGTCGGACCACTCACCATCGTCATGGTGGCTCTGGCCAATCTCGTCATTCGTGCGCTCGCGGTCGCGTTCTTTGGAGTCCCCGCTGGCTTTGGGTACTTGCAAGCTCCCGTGGTCATCACGGGCACGCTCGTCTATCTGCTGCTCGCGCTGCTGGCGTTCGTGCTCGTCGGTCGCTTTGCGCGCCGTCCCATGCGGTTCTATCGTATCCTGGCGGCGATTGCCCTGGTGCTCTCGTTTGCGACACCCATTCTTGCCCTGAGTGGCGCACTCGCCGCTCCAGGGATGGACCTCCACATCTTCTGGACGATGATCGTGATGCATGTGACCTCAGCGGTCATCACGGTGAGTCTACTCACCACGCTGACACCAGGGAGGGAAGGCATCACCAGTCATCGATGATACGCGGCCACGAGCAACGGAGCGCGCCGGTGAGTGTGTCGTACGGCTTTCGGATAGACCGTTCCTCCGCTGCGTAGTGGCGACGCTCTGCTACGGGTGTGCGCGCTGGGGGTATGGCAGCGGTATTCATCCGCATCGCATATCAGGCTTCGTTGCTGGCCACTCCATGCTACAGAATCGTCGAGTGATCGTATAATGGGAGATGCGGCGCAGCATCACACGCGGCACGGGGAGCGGGCGCCGTCTAGCCAGCCTCCCACGGCGCGATGAACGCCGAAACGAACCCTGGATGGCACCCGCACCGGGTAGGAGACCCAGATGACCGAGCTCGAACGCGCTGCCCGCCAGCAGTATCGCATTCAAGTCTTCTGGATCGGCGTGACCTTCGCCGATCTGCTGTTCTGTCTGTGGGCGGCAGGCGCGCGCACGCCGGGCCTGTATCTGACCTGGCGCGGTGCGGCGCTGCTGGCGGTTGCCGCGCTCTATGCGTACCGGATGAGCCAGACTTTACGCCGTCCGGGCCCAGTGTCTGCCACAGAGTCCCCGGCGCAACTCTCCATTCGCGTCTGGGTCGTCACCCTGATTCTGACCCTGGCGCTCTTCGCGCTCCACCCCATGATGGGTTGGATGTGCTACCCCCTCTTCGGTATGGCCTTCATGTTCGAGCTACCCTGGGCGATTCTGCCGGCGGCGCTCGCGTATCTCTTCCTGCCCGTCACTCTGCTGGCCAACGGCTTCGAGACACCGCGTGATCTGTTGAATCCGGTCCAGGCGCTGGTCTGGGCGGTTAGCTTTCCCGCCTATGCGGCGCTGGTCTATCTGCCCGCTAAGCTGATGCGCGATCGCCTGCGGCGCGAGCGCAACATGGCCGAACTGCAGCGGGTATACCACGAGCTGGAACAGGCGCATCAACGGCTGGCGGCCTCCGCCGAGCAGGAGCGCGAGCTGGCGGTGCTACGCGAGCGGGCGCGTCTGGCGCGCGACATGCATGACACGCTGGGTCACGCGCTGGTGCTCGTCGCCGTCAAGCTGGAAGCCGTACGCCGCTTGCGCGAGGTGGACACTGGCCGGGCCGAGCGCGAGCTGGCGGCGACGCAACAGATCGTGCGCGATGCCATGGGCGAGCTGCGTGCCTCGCTGGCGGATTTGCGCTCGCCGACGTTCGAACGCGAGTCGTTGGGGCGCATGCTCGGCGAGCATGCCCACGCCGCCGCACAGCGCGCCGGCTGGCATGTGGTCTACGACCTGAGCGCCGACCTCGCTACGGTGGATCCCGCCATCCGCGAGGCGCTGCTGCGGGTGGGCGCCGAGGCGCTCACCAACGCCGAACGCCACGCCCAGGCGGGCACTGTCACCCTGACATTGCAACGCGACCTGGACGACGCCATCGTGCTGCGTGTGGCGGATGATGGCGTGGGTATCAGCACCTCGTCGCGAGCGCCTGCTGTCCCGGAGAGCGACACCGACAATCCCGCGCTCGGGCAGCACTACGGCATCACCGGCATGCGCGAGCGCATCACCGCGCTTGGCGGCCACTTCAGTATTGCCTCGGGCGCGACCGGTGGCACAGTGATGGAAGCGTGGGTGCCTACCACGCCAGGCCATGGCCAGCGCACGGAGGAGCACGTTGCGGCCGGTGCCGCGCCGGTGGGCGAGCGCGCACCGGACCTTGTCGCGACACCTGATACGGCCACCGTCGGTAGCTGATAGGCTCCCAATTCGGCTTCGGGCGGCTTCGGGCCATGCGGTGGACGTGAGCACGGTTTTCCAGGCCATCGTCAGCGGTTCGGCACAGGAGTCGCCCGAGCGCAGAAGGGGGTATGCGATGCCAACCGATGCCGCCAGCGGTGAACACGCCGCTGCCCCGATCCGGCTGCTGATCTGCGAGGACCAGACTCTCATGCGTGAGGGTCTGCGCACCGTGCTGGAGCTCGAACCGGGTTTTGAGGTCGCTGGCGAAGCCGCCGATGGCGCCGAGGCCGTGCGGCAGGCCGAGCGGCTGCGTCCTGATATCGTGCTGATGGATGTGCAGATGCCGCGTGAGAACGGCGTACAGGCGACCGCGGCTATTACGGCGCGCGGGCTGCCCGCGCGCGTCATCATTCTGACGACCTTCGACTACGAGGACTATGTGTTCGATGCCATCAAAGCCGGCGCGGTGGGCTATCTGCTCAAAGACACCCCGGCCGCCGAACTGGTGGCCACCATCCGGCGCGTGCACGCGGGCGAGTCGTTCATCCAGCCTCAGGTGGCCTCCAAAGTGCTGCTGGAATTCGGCCGTCGCACCCAGGGCACGGCGGGGACGCCCGCCACTACCAGCAGCGAGCGCGGCGGTGCCGATCCTGGTGGGTTGAGCGAGCGTGAGGTGGATGTACTGCGGCTACTGGCCCAGGGAGCGAGCAACCGCGACATCGCCGACCGGCTCGTGCTGGCCGAGGGCACCGTCAAGAACCACGTCTCGAACATCCTCATGAAACTGCACGCCGCCAACCGCACCCACGCGGCCAATCTGGCCCGCGAACGCGGGCTGATCTGAGACACGGCGCCGGTTCGCCCGCGCGGTGCCGCTGAGTGCAACGTTACAGGAAGCGAAGAACATGACCGATTGGAAGCAGTTTGAGGATCAAGCGTATTTGAGCCTTGAGACCTTTCGCAAGAATGGCATCGGTGTGAAGACCGTCGTTTGGTTTGTTCAGGATGGCGGCGTGTTGTCTATCTGGACGCGCGCTGATTCGGGCAAGGTCAAACGGCTCCGCAACACGGCTCGGGTGAACATCGCGCCGTGCACGCGGTTTGGCCAGATCACCGGCGCATGGCAGGCGGCCCAGGCGTCAGTGGATGATTCAGCTGCTGAGGTGTGGCACCTCGTGGTCCGGTTGCGGCAAAAATACGGCGTTGGATTCATCGTGTTTGGGACCATAGAAATACTGATAGAACGGCGGAGAGGACAGCAACGTGTCGCTGTCAAGGTTTCTATAAGCGAGAACCAGTAGCAGGGCCATGTCCGCCACGGGCCGCGCATCCCGGCGAGTGGTTCACTGCGTGAATTGCAGCGTGCTGAGGATGGGCATGATCCAGGTTGGATAGATGGTGGCCCACACCGAGTCGGCGCATGCGGTCGCGATGACATAGGCCATGCCGTTATGATGGACCGCGAAGACGACCACGTGCTCCGCGATAGCCGTTGATTGACCGGGTGGATGAATGAACTCAGCGCGCTGCCAGACTACGCCAGCAAGCGTCTGTGTGGTGGGAGCGCCACTCACGGGGTTCAGCGTGCCAAGCGACAGGAAGCAGTTGGCATCAGTGTTGGCGAGTGTCCAATCGCTGCTCCCACTGATCTGCCCACAGGGTGTCGCATCAACGTGCTCGACGTTGATCTGCGCGGCATCGCTTATGGTACCGCTCCCCTGGTTATAGGTCACCCCGTCCAATTTCGAGAGGCTCAGCCCCGAATCTGACCTCACGGTCCAATCAGCGGGCACCACCAGCCGCACATGCAATGCGAGGCTCGTCACGCACGGGATGGGCGTGGCAGTCGGGGTTGGCGTGCTGGTGGGCGAGGGCGTGGCGGTGGCGCTGGCGGTAAGCGTGGGGGCAGCCAGCGCGAACTAGCGTATGGTCCCTCATTGCGCAACAGGCGCTCCCGATGCCACACAATTGCCCCCAAGCCTCTCACCTCGTGTGGAGTGCTCGGGGGCCGGACGGCGCGTTCGCTGCAAGGCACGCTTACTTCTTCGCCCCTGCCAGGTGAACGATGGCCTGGGCCCACAGGAAATACTTGTTGGTTCCCAGGTCACGGACGGTCTTGATGTTGAACGCCTTTTTCAGCAACTCCGCGTCGGCTGCCGACACGCCCTGCAACGCGTCCACCGGCGCATCGGCCAGTTCCTCGAAGTTCTTCTGCTCAAACGCCTTGTCGAGATGCTTGGTCATGTCCGCCATGTGCTGTTCTCCTCTCAACCCCAGGGTGTGATGTTCGGTTCCTCGTTCGCATATCCGCTTCCCCAGCCACTTCCAGGGGAGACACCAGCGAAAGAACCTGGCGCACTATATCACACAATTTATGCGCTTCGATTGATCGCCGGTATAGCGCTTCGCGATATGGCGCTTTGTGAACAAGAGGTTCGTACCGCGACACATCCGCTTCCCCATACCTCGATTGCCGGATACAATGCCTCGCGGAAGAACGGTCCTGCGAACCCAACACCGAAGGCTCAGTTGGATGGAGGGCGGGCAACGATGGAACTCACCGTCGAGCAGGTGCTGGCGCTGGCGCCCGATGCCGCCGCGGCCAAAGCTGGCAAACAGCATGGCGTGCCCAAGCCCTGGCAGGGGCTGGGACGCAGCGCCGAGGCGCTCTGGGGCCAGTGCCAGGGCAGCGCGCTCTACCAGGTGAAGATCGAGCTGGCCACGCTGACCTGCGCCTGTACCTGCCCCAGCCACAAGCTGCCCTGCAAGCATAGCCTGGGATTGCTGCTGCTGCTGGCGGGCACCCCCGCCGCCCTGCCCGAGGCGGAGCCGCCCGAGTGGGTACAGGCGTGGCTCAGCAAGCGCGTCGCCGCAGCGGGCCAGCGCCAGACCAGGGCGGTGGAGCAAGCCGAGAAGGCGGCGCACGCCGATCCGGTGGAGCAGGCCAAACAGCAGGCCAAACGCGCGGACAAGCGCATGACGCAGGTCCAGGCCGGCATCGCGAGTTGCGACCTCTGGCTCAACGACCTGGTGCGCAATGGCCTGGCCGGTCTGGAACAGCAGCCCGCGTCGTTCTGGGAGAACCAGGCGGCGCGCCTGGTGGATGCGCAGGCGCCCGGTGTGGCACTGCGGGTGCGCGCGCTGGCGGAACTCCCGGGTTCGGGCCCGGACTGGCCGGAACGCCTGCTCGGCGAACTGGGTCGCCTGGCGCTGCTGACCCATGCCTTCGCGCGGCTGGAGGCGCTCGATCCCGCCCTGCGCGAAGATGTGCGCCAGCTCATCGGCTGGACGCTCACCCAGGACGAAGTGGCCGCGCGCGGCGAGCACCTGGCAGACGACTGGTTGCTGGTGGGCCAGTGGGTCGAGGAGGAGGACCGCTTCCGCACGCAGCGCAACTGGCTGGTGGGCGCGCGGTCTGGCCGCCACGCGCTGATCCTGCAATATTCGCCGCGACCGATCCTCCCACCCTTCCCCGAGCCGCTACTGCCCGCCACACAACAGGCGGGCGAGCTGGCCTACTGGCCCAGCGCCTACCCACTGCGCGCGCGCTTCGTCGCGCGCCAGGGCACGCCCGACCGGCTCACGCGGCTGCCGGGCGTGGCCACTTTCGCTGACGCGTTGGCTGGTGTTGCCGGCGCCGTGGCGCGCCAGCCCTGGCTGGATCGCTTCCTCATCGTCGTCAACGGCGCGACCATCCTGCGCGCCAACGCTACCCACTGGCGCGCGCAAGATCGCGCGGGCAGCGGCCTGCCCCTGACCGGCGACAACCACTGGCGCTTGCTCGCGCTGGGTGGTGGCGCGCCGGTGGATCTGGCGGCCGAGTGGGATGGTCTGGCACTGCGCCCGCTGGCGGTGGGCGTGGAGGGCGCGGTGCATCCACTCTGATCCTGCCATCGCGTCGTATGCTCCCCGCTGGAAATGGACAGCCACATGGAAACCTTGCTGCACGCGGCGCTGATCGGCACCGGCCACCAGCCCAGCCCCGCGCCCGCCGCGGAGATGCCGACCGAGCGCCTGCTGGCGCGCCTGCCCGCCAGCGACGCCGAGCGCCATCTGTTGCTGCGCGCCGGGGCCTGGGCCACCTACCGTCTGGCCGGGCACCCCACGCTCCCCGCGATCCCCACGCCAGAGCCGGCCGCGGCGGAGACCCTGCGCCCCTGCTCGCCCCGCGCGGCGCAACTGATCGTGGATCTGCTAGGCGGCGCCCATGCCGAACTGCTGCCCGAAGCGCTCGCCCTGCTGCGCCAGGCGGGGCAGATCATGCCGCCAGAACACCTGCTGCCTCTGCTGGCCAGGGATCCCGCCCGTTTCGCGGACATCACGCCGCTGCGCGCGGCGCTGGGCGAGCGCGGCCGCTGGCTGGCGCACTTCAACGCCTTCTGGCGTTGGGTGCTCGAGATTCCGGCTGATGGCGATCCGCTGCCAACGGATGCCGATGCCATCTGGCAGGAGGGCACGCCCGCGCGCCGGCGCGCGCTCTTCCGCCAGGCACGCGCGGCCGACCCGGCCCGCGCCCGTGAGTGGCTGGCGGCGGTATGGAAACAGGAAAAGGCCGATATGCGCGCCGAATTGGTCCAACTGCTGCAGGTCAACCTCTCCGCCGCCGACGAGCCGCTGCTGACCCCGGCGCTCGACGACAAGAGCGAGCGGGTGCGCGCCCAGGTCACCACGCTGCTGGCGCGCATCCCCAGTTCGCCGCTGGCTGTGCGGATGCGCGAGCGCGCCGATGCCGTGGTCCACCACCTCGCGAGCGCGTCTGGCATCAAGCTGCCGAAGGCGCTCGATCCCGCCTGGGTGCGCGATGGCATCGTGGAGCAGCCGCCTCGTGGCACGGGCAAGCGCGCCTGGTGGCTGATGCAACTGATTGCCGCAGTGCCGCCCGCCCACTGGCGGGAGCGCTTCGGCCAGCCACCCGCCGACCTGATCGCCGCCTGCCAGTCCACCGATTGGACCGCGGCGCTGCTCGAAGGCTGGTCGCGCGCGGCGCTGGCGCACAAAAGCGCGGAGTGGATCGTGCCGCTGTGGCAGTGGTGGCTCACCACCACCGCGCCCGGCACGCCCGGCGGCCTGGCGGTGCGCGAGCTCCGTGACCAGCTTGGCGCGCGCGTGCCCCAGGCCGTCGCCGAGCCACGTGTCGCCCAGATCATGGCCGATCCCTCAGCGCCCGCCTATGAGAGTTGGGATGGCCTTGTGGCGGCACTACCCACCCCATGGAGCGCCGCGTTCGGCGCACAGTTCCTCGCCCGACTGCGCGCCGCCGTCGCCACCCTGGCTCACCCGCGCCAGGATTCCACCCAGTGGCTGGCCGCCATCGCGAGCGCGGGCCACGCGCTGCCCCCGGCGTGCTTCGCGCGGGCGC
>DASYGC010000906.1:0-3375 GCA_036000225.1 Ktedonobacterales bacterium
TCCAGGAGCCGTTTGCCAGAATGTGGGTGATGGCGGCATCATCCACCACCAGCAACTTCGATCCCCGCGACACCGCCACTAGCGCCGGCGTGAAGCTGGCCGCGCCCAAGTGCACGGCAGGCTCGCCACCGTTGGCGGACCCGAGCGCGCCGGCGCTGGGTTGGGCGACGGCAGCGATGAGGATGGCGCCGAGCACGAGGCCCACCAGGCCGGTGAGGGCGGACACCAGCCAACGGGACTCAGCGCGGGAATCACCCGGCCGGGCCGGCCAATAATGGCGCACGGCGGTATACAGCGTCAGCGCGCAAGTGGCGACCACCGACACCAGGAAGAGCAGCACGGTCACGAAGATCGCGAACTGGGCCTTGGGCTGCGTCAGATGATAGACGACGTAGCCCGTCAGGGTAAAGAGTGAGACGGCCACCGCGCCGCTCAACAGGGCGCCCAGCAGCGGCGCCCAGCGCGGGCCAGCCACGACCAGGCCGGCGCACACCAGCAGCCCGACGAAAAAGTAGGGCAGTGGCCCGCCGCGGGCGCCGGGAAAGAGCGCGAACAGGCCGCACCAGAACGCGCTGAGCAGCAGACCCGCGAGGCTGAGTTTGTCCAGAGTGGTCAAAGGACGGCGCGCGAAACGCTGGATCGGAGTGGGAGCTGGCATGGAAGGCTCCTGCCTATGGTGCGGTGAGAGTTGTCGTGGGCTCTTTGAGGCGGACCAGCTCGTCGGTGACCCAGCGCGCTTCGGCCTCGACGCTGGCCAGGCGAAAGCGCATCATGCGCACGATGGCCTGGCGCTGCTCGGCGGGCAGATAGGCGCTGGTGGACTGTGCGGTGAAGACGTGGCGCAAATGGGTGGATTGCCGCTGCAGATAGCCAAGACCATGCTCCAGGATCGCCTGTTGCTGGTGCGGCGGCAGATGGCGCAGATAGAGAAGCTTGATGGTGAAGAGGTCGTGATACTCAGTGGTGTGGGCGCCGTGCGCGAGCATCAGCGCGAGCAAGCGCTGGCGTCCGGCGGCGGTGATGCGCACCACCCGGCGCTGGCGCCCGGTGGATGGCTCCTCGCCGCGCGCGCCCGGGGCGCCCGGGGCGGCGGCTGGGGTGGCCGGGGCGGCGGGCAATGGTTCGATGAGCGCATCCTCTTCGAGCTGGTGGAGCAGGGGATAGATAGCCGCCCAACTGATCTGGCGATAGGGGCCGAGCATGCGGCTGAGGATGTCGCGCAGCAGGTAGCCGTGGTGCGGCCCATCCATCAACTCGCCCAGGATGAAGAGCTCGATGGCGTGGCTCTTGCGCCGGCCCGGGGCGCCACGCTGGCGGAGCGCGGTGTCCGCGCCAGCGAGCGAATCGGAACCGCCGAGTGGTTCGGTGTCGTAGCCAGCGATGTCTGCCATCGTGTGCCCCTTTCCGCGGTCTGCTCTCACCGTGCGCCATTACGGTGCGCTGTCACGGTGCGCTGTCACAGACGGTAGGTGTTCGTGGTGGTGGCGGTCAAGGCAAGGGTGGCCAGGCGCGTGTATCGCTGGCTCATGATCGAGCCGCGCCGGGACGTGACGCGGTTCGCAGCAGCCGGTACGCGAGGAGCGCCACCCAGCCCCAGCCGGCGATGATGCCGATGCGCTGGATGAGGCCGGTCGGCGCGTTGGGCAGAATGCCGCGCTCGTCGAGTACCGAGAAGACGGTGCTGCCAATGAAGCCGAGCACAACCAGCGCCCCGGAGATCAGCGAGTACACCATCCAGCCGCGTGTGCGGGCATCACCGGCGAAACGCCGGGCCAGGACAAAGGCGGCGGCGGCCACCGAGCCGAAGGCGATGAGGCCATTGACGCCATGAATCGTGCCATGCACGGTCTGAGGGCCACCCAGGAGCGCGCCCGGTGGGTAGCCCAGGTTGGGATCGGTCACGAAGATGCCCGCGATGACGAGACTCACGCCGAATACGGCCAGCAGCAGGGGCCCCCAGGTCGCGCCCTTGCCCGATCCCAGCGCGCGGCGCAGTCCCCAGGCGAAGGCAACGCACAGCAGCCCGCAGACCAGGAAGTTGGCGATCTGCTCCCAGCCCTGGTTGCTCAGGCTGAGGTCGCTGACATAGTCGCGCCAGGCGCTGTAGTTGGGACGCGTGGCGCCTTCGAGCAGGAAGGCGACGATGAAGAGCAGCGGGCCGATCACGCCACACCACAGCAGCAGGCGCGTGAGGCGCGTGTCGGACAAGGCCAGCGGTCCACGCCATGAGGGGCGGACGGCGGTGTCAGACGGTCCGGTGTTCATGATTGTTCCCTCTACGCCGCGGCGCACTATCAGATTGATATATCAAACAGATATATGATCCGGGTGTAAATGTCAAGGGGCAATGGGGCGCGGGGGGGCAATACCGTCCAAATGGGACCCCGGGCGGGAGTTCCAGCGTACGGCGAGGTGGGTGGTTAGTCGAGGATGCGAGGCTGAAGATGCGCGGGGAATCGCGATGCGGCGAGAAATGTGGCAGGTGGACTCGAAGGACAAGAGTGATTGGTGAATGGCGAGGTGCGTGGTGCTTCGAGGACGCGGGCGTATATCCATACGCCCCTACGACACCGCTGCTAATCCCAGTTGTGGCACGGTGGTTAGCAGTCAGGCGTCAGCAAATGAGCTTTGTGCGTACTATCTTTACCATTCACTGCTTGTCGCTTACTTGAACGGTATTGGTGTACGGGAGTGTGCTGCATCGCTGGCAACCGCGTGGAGGTTAAAACAGGCGTAGCTGTACCAGCGTGCCCGGCGCGATCTCACCCTCCGCTCCAGCCGGAGTCTGGATGCCGCTCAGCCCTACGCCCAGCAGACGGAACAGGGCGCCATCCGCCAGCAGCGGGGCGACCTCGTCGCGCAACAGCGCCAGCGCCGTCGTCGCGATGGTCTCGGGCGTGTCGGTCGCGCTGGGCAGCGAGCGCTGGCGCGTCATGGTGCGGAAGTCGGACCATTTGACCTTAAGCGTGATGGTCTTGCCCTGGACGCCATCGCGTTGCGCGCGGCGTGCCACCCCGGCCGCCAGTTCGCGCACGTAGTCCAGCGCCAGTTCGAGGCTGGCGCTATCGTGGTCGTAGGTCGTCTCGCGCGAGACGCTCTGGGGCGGGCCGTGGTCGCCGATGACCGGGCGGTCGTCGTGGCCGTTGGCCAGCTGCCACAGGTGGCGGCCATGTCGGCCCAACTGGCATTCCAGCTCCGCGGGATCGGCGCCAGCCAGCAGGCCCACGGTCGCCAGACCCAGGCGCTCCAGTCGCTCGCGCGTGTGCGGACCAACGCCGGAGAGCCGGCCCACTGATAGCGGGCGCAAGAACGCCGCCTCGCGATCCGGCTTGACGATCAGGCAACCGTCTGGCTTGGAGAGGTCGCTGGCGAGCT
>DASYGC010000907.1:0-10979 GCA_036000225.1 Ktedonobacterales bacterium
AAGTTCTGTACTCTCGCCGAATCTCGGCGCCCGCCTGCTAATTCCCTCGCCGGAGCCGGATTAGCCGCATATCTCCGTAGGGGCGTATGGATGTACGCCCTCGCGACCCCGCCCAACCACCCACCTCGCCGCGCGCTTCAGCTCCGATCCGCGGCTCTCCTCGCCTTTGGACACGCGAACAATCCACCAGATTACCCCCGAAATTCAATTTCGGGGCGCGCGCCTACTACCTCGCTCACGGCGAGCGAAAGCCATCCTGAGAACATGCTACCCGCTGTCACCACCCCCGGCGGTATGCCTGCTGGAGAGGATCTACCCACCTCCGCGCCCACCTCCGCGCCCACCCCCTCGGAAACCCCCTCTGCAGCCCGCGCAGGCGGGCTTCGTGGCGGCACGCCCTTAGAGCGCAGCGTCGCGGTTTCAACCGCCCGCGCCCCCGACGCCCCGCCCAGCGACCCGGATGCGCTCTCCCGTCCACCCGCCATCGTCGTCACCGGCCTGGTGCGCGCGTTCGGCGCCAAGCCCGTGCTGCGCGGCGTTGATCTGACCGTCGCCGCCGGCGAGCGACTGGCGCTGCTCGGCCCCAACGGCGCCGGCAAGACGACCCTGCTGCGCGTGCTGGCTACCCTCAACCGGCCCGATGCCGGCCGCGTGCGCGTCGCCGGCTACGATGTCGCGCGCGAGGCAGCGGCGCTGCGTCGGGTCGTCGGCTATGTGGGTCACCAGCCCTACCTGTACGACGAGTTGACCGCGCTCGAGAATCTGGTCTTCTACGCCCGCATGTACGGCGTGACCGACCCCACTGGCCGCGCCCGCGCGCTGCTGGCGCGCGTGGGCCTGGCGTCGCGCGCCGCCGACCGCGTGCGCACCTTCTCGCGCGGTCAGCAGCAGCGGCTGGCACTCGCGCGCGGCGTGCTGCACGATCCGCGCGTGCTGCTGCTCGACGAACCGGAGACCGGCCTCGACGAAGCGGCCATCGCGCTGCTCGATGCGTTGCTTGACGAGCGCACCGAGGAGGGACGCACCACGCTCTTCACCTCCCACGATCTCGAACGCGCACTGGCGCGGGCCGATGCCGTCGCGCTGCTGGCGCGCGGGCGCATCGTCTATGCCGCGCGCGCCGCGCGGACCGATCTCGCGACCCTGCGCCAGGCGTTCCAGCGGTTCGGAGGGCGCCAGCCATGAACACGGTCACCGAGTTCGGCCGCCAGGTCGCCATCATCACCGGCAAGGATCTGCGCTGCGAGTTGCGCACGCGCCAGACCTGGACCGCGATGGGCCTGTTTGCCCTGCTCGTGCTGGTGGTATTCAACTTTGCCTTCGATCTGCGCATTCAGAACGCGGCGGCGGTGGCGCCGGGCGTCCTCTGGATCGCCTTCGTCTTCGCCAGCGTGCTCGGCCTGGGCCGCACGGTCGCTGTCGAGCGCGACCAGGGCGCATTGGACCGCTTGCTGCTCTGCCCGGTGGACCGCAAGGCGATCTATCTGGCCAAAGTGTTGGGCAACATCATCTTCATCGGCCTGGTGGAAGTCATTGCCGTGCCCATCTTCGCTATCATCTACAATGTCCCGGTGCTCAGTGGCGCGCTGATCCCCATCGTCGCGCTGGGGACTATTGGCATCGCGGGCGTGGGCACACTCTTTGCGGCCATGGCCGAGAACACGCGGGCGCGCGAGGTGCTGCTGCCAGTGCTGATCTTCCCGCTGCTCATCCCGGTGGTCATCGCCGCGGTGCGCGCCACCAGCGCGCTGATCCTGCCAGTTCCCGGCGACGCGCCCTGGCTGGGTCTGATCGCCGCCTTCGATGTCATTTTCATCAGTATCTCGACGGTCATGTTCGAATACGTGGCCGAGGATTGAACGGAGGACCCTGTGGCAATCGCACGTAAAGCGCCAGCGGTGGACCAGACGCCGCGCGCCGCGCCGGGACTGGCGGGCGCGTGGGCCGGCATGACTCTGGGCGGACGCCTGCTGTTCGGCCTGGGCGCCCTCACCGCGCTCTTGATGGCGGCCACCATCTACAGCATCTTCCTCGTCGCGCCGGTGGATATCACGGGGCAGGCCTTTCGCATCTTCTACTTCCATGTGCCCATTGGATTGCTGGCGTTTGTGGCCTTCTTCATCGTGTTTATCGCCAGCGTGCTCTACCTCTGGCGCAAAGACGAGCGCTGGGATTGGCTGGCGCGCGCCGCCGCTGAGACCGGCACCGTGCTCACGACGTTGGTGCTCATCACCGGCTCGCTGTGGGGACGTCCCACCTGGGGCACCTGGTGGACCTGGGATCCCCGTCTGACGACGACATTGATCCTGTGGTTCATCTACGTCGGCTACCTGATGCTGCGCTCGTATTCGGGCCGCACCGCCTCGGGAGCGCGGGCGGCGGCGGTCCTGGGCATCATCGGCTTCATCGATGTGCCAATTGACTACCTGTCGGTGACCTGGTGGCGCACCATCCACCCGCCCACCAGTTTTGTGCAATCCGCCCTGCCCACCACGGCGGGCATCCCGCTGCTTCTGTCGCTGACAGCCTTTACCTTGCTGTTCGTCTTCCTGCTCGTGCTGGCCTATCAACTGCAGCGGGTGCTGGCTAGCACGGAGCGGCTGCGCGGGCAGGTCGAAGTACCGTGATACGCGCGTCGTTGGTGTGGGGCCGGGTGTCACGGACGATCTGATCCCACCTTTCGTCCTGGCGCACGGGAGTGCGCACGGATATGCGCTCTGGTCCGCGTGATACGTCTCGTGATTTGTACTCGCGCACGGGTGTGCACTCTGCCACGGGAACCGCTGGCAATCCTGGGAGGAGCATATGGGATATCTCGTCACCGCATTTATCATCGTCTGGCTCGCGCTCTTCGGCTACCTCGGCTGGATCGCCCTGCGCCTGCGTGGCGCCCGCGCCGAGCTGAGCGGCGTGCGCGAGCTGCTGCGCGAGCGCGAAAAGCCAGGCCAGGAAAACTGATAGATGACGACATGGCGCCGGGAATGGTACACTAAACCAAGCGCCACGATGGCCGACCGGTGACCCGCGCCATCCGCGGACGGCGCAACACCGACAAGTTCAAGTACGGAGGTGGCCTATGCCAGACGATTACGAAGCGGTATACACCCATCCCGGCGGCGCAACGGCGATCTTCACGCGCCATGATGGGTCCCTGGATGCCGTGGCCAGAGGCCTCGACTCCGAGCAGTTCTGGGTCTTCAAGAACGTCAAATCCCTGTTGGTGCGCAACGACGAAGACGATCTAGACCAGGCCACGCGGCTGATGGCCGGCATCGGCTTCGGCGCCCGCGTGCGTCGCCTGGAACTGGCAGCCGTGCGCGCACCCGTTGCCGCCGGCGTTGCGGTGGCCACCGCGCCGGCCTACGGCGGCGCGCCCGAGCACGAAAACGCGCAGGGCGAACACCTGCACGCGCCCGCCCCGAGCTACTGGCCCCTGTTCACCGGCTTCGCCGCTGCCCTCGCCCTGTGCGGCCTGATCGTCGTGAACTTCGCGCCCTATGTCGCCGCCCTGGGCTTCATACTCCTGTTCATCGGCATGATCGGTTGGGGTATCGAGCCCTTCGAAGCCTAGCCCGACGCCAGTGACTTAACACCACATCGCGGCGGCCCACGCAAGCGCGAAACCGCTCAACGAGGCGACACATCGAGATGGACAGACATGGAGCAACGTGGTGAGTCATGTGGTGAGTCATATTGAAGCGCGCGGCACTCGCCTGCCGGCGCTCGCCTGCCAAATCCTTCGCCACACCACGATTAGCAGCCGATCTTCAGTCGGCGGCCAGCCCCACCACCCGCCTCGCCGGACCGGAATTACCCGTGGAATTCATTCCACCGATCCGAAGAACCACCCAGCCCGCCGGACCGCGATGAGTAGCGACGAGAACTCGTCATCACGGAATTAGTAGAGGACACCACCCCATGAGCAGCGTTTCGATTGCGCAGAGCCACGATCACGCCGAAGCGGGGGCCGTCGCCGCCACCCACCGTCCCCTTGGCTGGTACGGCATGGCCTTCTTCATCGCCTCCGAGGCGGTCTTCTTCGCCAACCTGATCGCGGCCTATCTCTACCTGCGCGTGCGCGCGGGCGCGTGGCCGATCCCCTCCGAGATGGCGCAGTACCACTTCACCTTGAACAAAGTGCTGATCGGCATCAACACCCTGATCCTCCTCTCCAGCAGCTTTCCTATGCACTATGCCGGGCGCTCCGCCGTGCGTGGCAACCGCCGCGGCCTGATCATCGGGCTGGCGGGCACGATTATCCTGGGCGCCGTCTTCCTCAGCATCCAGCTCTGGGAGTACATCCACTCGACCTTTGGCGCGCAGTCGGGGGTATTTGGCTCGACCTTCTTCACCCTCACCGGCTTCCACGGCGCCCACGTCACGGCGGGTGCGCTCTTCCTCATCGTCTGCCTTGTGCGCTCGATTCGTGGCGACTTCACCGCCCAGCACCACTTTGCCGTGCAGGCCGCCGAGATGTACTGGCACTTCGTTGACGTGGTGTGGGTCGTCCTGTTTACGGTCCTGTACCTGATTACCCCGGTGCCGATGTAGTCGCTGCTCCACCCGCCATTCCCACCCTCGGCCTGGCCTTCGCGATCACACCACCTGGCACGCGACTTGCCCAGTATCTCCAGCGCAAGTGGACCAGATCTGGCGTTCTGGGGTACTGTAGATGGGCGATGGATCGCGCTGCCTGGCAAGCTGGGCCGCGCATCGCGAACGTCGCGCGGGCACACCCAGCGGCGGGCCGCATCGGGGAAGGGCGGGCTGAAGATGAAGCATAGCGCGCATGGCGACGTGGACCAGGCATTGCGCGAGCAAGATGACGGCGCTCAGAGGGCATCTGGAGGCCCGGTCAAGTGCTCGATCTGCGGGCGCCGCCTGGGTCGGAACATCATCTGCCTCGACGAAACCGGCGATGTGCCCGCGCCACGCCAATCGTGGATGCTCTGCGCCGGCTGCGATACCGCCGTGCGCGCCGAGTTGCAACGCTCGCCCGTACAGGGACCGCTGCGGCTACGCATCGCCTGCGGACTGGTGGCCGCCGAGCGGTCGCCCCAGGCCACGCGGCTGGTCCGGCGCGTCCTTTCAGATGACGCCTGGCTGCCGTTCTTGTTCTGGGGCTTTGGCGCCGTCATGATCGTGCACATCTTCGTGCTGGTCTGGATCGTCTCCCTGATCTCTCGATAGGGTGAACCAGCCGCCCGTACCTTCAAGCGGGGCGGCGGTCGCCCCGGCGGAAAGTGGATACAGCTGATGAGCCTCGCCCCGTTGCGCAAGGACCCTCCCACCTCCTCGATGACGATGTCTCCGGTGATCGCGCGCGGCAGCCGCGCGCGCATCGCCGTGCTGGTCGCCGGTGACCTCATCGCCTTTCTGATCTTCGCCGGCGTCGGCCGCCAGAGCCATCACGAAGCCTCGGGCCTGGGCGCCCTGGGCCAGATCGCCCAGACCGCCGTGCCCTTCGCTCTGGGCTGGTTGCTCGTCGCGCCGCTGGCGGGTGCGTTCCGGCGCGGCACCACGGCCACCGCTCCGGCCATGCTCCGGCGCACCGGCCTGGCCTGGCTGGCCGCGTGGCCGGTCACGCTGGTGCTGCGCTGGGTCTTCACTGGCATGCGCCCCGCGTTGAGCTTTGCCCTGGTGATCCTGCTCGCCAACGCGGTGTTCCTGGGTCTCTGGCGCGCCGGCTTCGCCCTGGTAACCTCCCGCCTGCGCACCGCGCCTCCCACGCTCGCGCCACCAGCCGAGTGATCGGCCGGCTGGCACCGTCACGCTCACCACCGGCTCCAACCTCGCCATGCGTTGTAACCGTGGGTTTCCACCGTGGCAAACCCGCAATACCACATCTCCCTAGTCCACGCAGGTGGACTTCGTGGCGGAACGCCTCCAGCCGCGATTTCAATCGCCCGTGCGCGGTGGCGGAACGCCTCCAGCCGCGATTTCAATCGCCCGTGCGCGGTGGCGGCACGCCTCCAGCCGCGGATTCACCCGCTCGGAAACCGCGACGAGTTGACAAGACTTCGTATAAGTGGTCCCAAAGGAAAATGATCCAGATGCGCCACCCACGCCGTTTTCGCGCTGCGCTCGGCGCCCTCTCGCTGCTCCTCCTCCTATCTGGCTGTGGCAGTGGTTCGCTGGTGGGAACCGCGACACCACCCGCCCGCGCCACCGCGACGCACCCGCCCGCCACCAGCACGCCAGCGCTGAGCCTCGACCAGCGCATCGACGCCTACATCGCGACGCTCACCCCCGCGCAGCAGGTCGGGCAGACGCTCATGCTGGCGGTCTACGCGAACGGCTACAACGCCAATCTCGACAAGGCGCTCACCCAGTGGCACCTCGGCAGTGCCATCGTCTTCCCCAATTACAACGGCGGTCCGCTCATGCCCACCACGCTCGCCGGGATGCAACAACTCGTGAGCGACCTCAAGGCCCACGCCGACACGCCGCTGCTGCTAGCGACCGACGAAGAGGGTGGACTGGTGGATCGCCTGTCCTTCTACTATGGCCCGACCCCTTCGCCCCAGCAGTTGACCGCCACTGGCGATCCCCAGCAGGCCAAACTCCAGGCGCGGACCGACGCCCAGCGTATGCGGCAGGTCGGCTTCAACGTGGACTTCGCCCCGCTGGCCGATGTCGACCAGGGCGGCGGCATTGACCAGAGCCGCATGTTCGGCACGTCGCCCGACCAGGTGACCACCTACGCCGGTGCCTTTCTCGATGGATTGCAACAGAACGGCATCGCCGGAACTTTGAAACACTGGCCAGGCCTTGGCGCGTCCACCGGCAACCCCGACTTCACCCTGCCGCTGGTGAACCACTCGCAGGCCCAGCTCAACGCGATCGACTTCGCCTCGTTTCGCGCCCTGCTGCCCCACCAGCCCGATCTGATTATGGTGACACATGTCATCGTACCGGCCTACGACGCGCAGGCACCCGCCTCGCTCTCGCCGGTGCTGGTGCAACAAGTGCTGCGCGGCCAGCTCGGCTACCAGGGTGTTGTCGTCACCGACGCCATGGATGCTCAGGGCCTCATCGCCTACATGCGACAGCAAGGCTACAGCGACCCGGCGCAGGGCATCGCCGAGGCCTGTGTATTGGCGTTTCTCGCGGGCGATGATCTGATCGAGGCGCCGATCGAGCAGGACCGCCTGGCGGCGGTGGTCGCGGCGATGACACAGGCCGTGCAATCTGGCCGCATCTCGCCGGCGCGGCTGCGCGAGGCGCTGCACCGCATCATCGCCCTGAAGGTGCGGCTCGGCCTCCTGACGTTGCCATAACCACGCGCTGACGCCGGCCTGCGCCCCGCGCGTCGTCATTCGCGCCAGCGAACCCGGTCCTGTTGGCGATCCTGATCGCCTCCTAGCAGTGGCACACATCCTGCGTTTTCGGATACGATGTGTGAAGCGAGTATTCACGGACGCGGGTGTCTCGCGCCCGGGGTGTTACGAGCGCGCGTGGTCTCAACACCCCACCACCTCGCCGCGGTTGTCACTGGCGCCAGATCACGTGATCAACGGGAGAAAACGCCAATGCGCATTCTGCAGCCTCGCGAAGAGCGCTTCTACGGCCTCTTCGAGGCCGCCGCCGCCAATGTTCGGCAGGGAGCCGACCAGCTCCTCGACATGGTGCGCGACTACACCGACGTCGCCGCCAAAGCCAAGACCATCAAGAATACCGAGCACACCGGTGACGATCTGACCCACGAGACCTACGAACTGCTCAACCGCATTTTTGTCACCCCGCTCGACCGCGAAGACATCGCCGCCATTACCTCCGCGCTGGACGACGTGCTCGACCTCGTCGAGGCCGCCGCCGATGACTTCGTGCTCTGCGACATTGCCGCTCCCCTGCCACCTGCCCTCGAACTGGCTCAGATCATCGCGCAATCCACGATGGAAGTCCAATCGGCGGTTGCCTGCCTGCGCCACATGAACCGCCAGCGCACGGCGCTGCGCGACCGCCTCACCGAGATCAACCGGCTCGAGAACGAGGGCGATGCCGCCTACCGCAACGCCGTGCAGTCGCTCTTTCGCGAGTCCGACCCCCTGACCATCATCAAGTGGAAGCAGGTGTACGACCACCTCGAACGCGCCATCGACAGTTGTGAGGATGTCGCCGATGTGCTCCATGGGATGCTACTCAAGTATGGTTGATTCCGTTTCAGCGTTGCCGCTGGCATCCATGTCCCTCTCCGCCAGTTCGGGCATCGGTGCCAGCCTGGGATTCCTGATTCTCACCATTCTCGTCGCCCTGTGCTTCGACTTCACCAACGGCTTCCACGATACTGCCAACGCCGTCGCCACCAGCATCTCCACACGCGTGCTCTCGCCGCGCCAGGCGATCTTGATGGCGACCGCGCTCAACTTTCTGGGCGCCTTCATCAGCACCCAGGTCGCCAAGACCATCGGCACGGACGTCGCCGACCGTTCGGCCCTGACGGCGGTGGCCGTGATGGCGGCCCTGCTGGCGGCCATCGGCTGGAATCTGCTGACCTGGTATCTGGGCCTACCCAGCAGTTCATCGCACGCCTTGATCGGCGGCCTGATCGGCGCGGCGGTCATCGTCTCACCGCACCACTTTGGCGCCCTCAAAATGAGCGGCATCCTGACCATCGTCTTGGCGCTGGTGCTCTCGCCCGTGATCGGCGGCATCGTGGCCTACCTGCTGGGGATCGCGCTGCTGTGGATCTTCCAGCGCACGCCACCCCACCGGGTGACCGACGTGTCCACCTGGCTGCAGCGCGTGTCCGCCGCGTTTGTCGCCTTCAGCCACGGCTCCAACGACGCGCAGAAGACGATGGGCGTCATCACGGCCGCTGTGCTGGCCTATCAGGGCGTGGGCGTCGGTGCGAAGTTCGCGGTGCCCTGGTGGGTGATCGTGCTCAGCGCGACGGCGATCGGGCTGGGGACAAGCTTCGGCGGCTGGCGCATCATCCAGACGATGGGCATGCGCATCGTCAAGATGCGCCCAGTGGATGGCTTCGCCGCCCAGAGCGCGGCGGCGGCGGTGATCCTGGCGGCCACCCACTTTGGGCTGCCAGTGAGCACCACGCATGTCATCGCCGGCTCGGTGATGGGTGTGGGCGCGCGCCAGCGGCTCTCCGCGGTACGCTGGGGTGTGGCGGGCAATATGGTCGTAGCCTGGATCATGACCGGCCCCATCACCGCGGTCATCGCCGCCGCCATCACCCTCTTGCTCCTGGCCGTGGGTCTGCGCTGACCACCTCGCCCCACTCCGATCATCGCCACCTCGCCATTGCGCGCTGCGGCGAAGTGCGCTACCCCGACGCCGAGGTGGCCGCCGCACTCGCGGCAGCCACGGCGACAGATGTCTGAAACTCCTGCTTCGCCGCCTGCCGCTCTGAGCGAGACGCGTCTCCACCCCCCTTCACTTCCCGGTATACAAGAAGCCTCCAAGCATGCCCAAGAACAAGCCAAGGTCGATCTGGGCCTCGTTGTCAGGTGACGCAAGCGTATCGCTATGCTGGAAGCCAAATACGAACTGGTGGCCGCCAAGGCGCGTCAATACCATGCGCTGGATCTCGCCCGCCCCATCGTTGTCATAGATGCTCGCCTGAGCACCGCTGATGGTGATTGGGTGCAGTTCTGGGGTAAACCAGTGATCGTCTCGTGGGAGAACCGTGTCGCCACAGGTAACGGGAATTCGGATAGTGATGAGGATTGGCTCACGCTCTTCATCGATGGTGCTCAGTGTGCTCGTGCTGCTGGGTGGCAGCACATCGACACCATGCGCACACTCAACCATTTGCGACGGATCGCCGGTATTGCGCGAGTAGCTTACCACGAAGCCACCAGCCCGCCAGCCCGGCGGAATCGGCGCCTGAAAGGGAAAGCGGCTGTCGTGATACCAGGTCCATCCGGCCTTGAGCGGCGGCACACTGTGGCCGGCTGCCTGCGCCGGCGCGCACGCCGTGACCAGCAATATGCCCGGGAAGCACAACCAGACCAGCCACATCCTACGCTGACGACCAGGTAGCGGCATCGTCGCGGTCCTTCCCTGATGGACGCCCGGCACGGCGCGGAGAGGATATCCATTCGGCAAGTATACCACGGCTGGTTGACTCCAGGGCAGGCAATCGCGCGTCCCCCAGGGTCATGTATCTGTTGCGGCGCGATGCACCGGCGGCGGCGCACATGCGCCCACCGAGCCGCCAGAGCATGCCGTCGAGCCAGAGCGCGTCGCGCCGCCCGCGTACCGCCCGCCTGCCGCCCACCTTGCCGGCTGCATCCCTCGCTGGCTCCGATCCCTCTGCCTCCCCCTTCCCTCATAGGGAAGGGGGCCGGGGGGTTAGGTCACCGCCACGCCTTGCCTAGCGTCTCGCGTCCGCCCATGAACGGGCGCAGCGCCGCCGGGATGCGCACCGTTCCATCCGCCTGCTGGTGGTTTTCCAGCAGCGCAACGATGGTACGCGTCGAGGCCAGCGCCGTGTTATTCAGCGTGTGGACGTAGCGCACCGTGCCATCGGCGTCGCGATAGCGCAGATCGGCGCGGCGCGCCTGGTAGTCGTGGAAGTACGAATCCGAGTGCGTCTCGCGATAGCGCCCCTCCGAGGGCAGCCAGCACTCGATATCGTAGCCCTTGACCTTCGCATCACCCAGGTCGCCAGTGCAGATGTTCAGCACGCGATAGGGCAGTTCCAGCGCCCGCACGATCTCCTCCGAGTTGGCCAGCAATTCCTCGTGCCAGCGCACCGACTCAGCATGGTCGGCGCGACATATGATGTACTGTTCCACCTTGAAGAACTGGTGCACGCGGAAGATGCCGCGCGTATCCTTGCCATAGGTGCCCGCCTCGCGCCGGAAGCAGGGCGAGTACGCCACATACTTGATGGGCAGGTCCTGCTCGCGCAGAATCTCTCCGCTATGCATCCCCGTAATGGCCACCTCCGCCGTGCCCACCAGATAGAGTTCGTCGGCGGGCAGCGCGTAGGTCTGCTCGCGGCCGCGCGGAAACTG
>DASYGC010000908.1:0-5232 GCA_036000225.1 Ktedonobacterales bacterium
GGTCAGCCGCCAATAGAGTCCGCCAAAGCGCCAGTGCCCGCTCCGCATCGCGCCCCCCTTTCCGATCAATTGCCGCCTGGCCCCAACGGTTCAGCTCATCCGCGGTTCAGGTGAAAGCTAGCGCATAACGAGACCAAGAGCGCACACCCGTGCGCGACTACGGAGATAACGGAGGCAGAGCGCACACCCGAGCGCGACTACGACAGAACGCGATCAGCCGAATGTCGAATCAGTATCGCATAGATGGCGCCCCTGGCCGCTTACACACGCCACCGCATGCCACCGCACGCCACCAATGGCGCTGGCGGAGAGAGAGAGACGCGTAGCGGACCGCTGCCACGTGGACTACTCATAGCGCAGTAGGTCGGCGATGCGCACGCGCGACGCGCGCAGCGCGGGCGCGATACTGGCGAGCGTCGCGATGAGCACGATCGCCGCCAGCATGACCACCAGCGACGAGGGATCGATCACGAACGCGACGCGCAGGATCAGCCGGCCCATCAACTGGATGAAGGCGTAGGCCAGCGGCAGCCCCAGCAGCACACCCGCGCACCAGGCGATCGCCCCCAGCGCCAGCCCTTCAATCCAGAACACGCGCGCCACGCGCCAGCCGCTGGCGCCCATCGCGCGCAGCAGGCCGATCTCGCGGCGGCGCTCCAGCAAGGAGGTGGTCAGCGCATTGGTCAGCCCCAGGATGCCCACCAGCCCGACGATCAGCGCGACTCCGTAGAGCAGGGCGTAGAAAATGTACCAGTTGCGCTGGTCGCGCTGGATCACGCTCTGGATCGTCGCGGTGTAGCCCGACCCACCGGCGATCTGGCCGACCAGTTGGTCGATCTGGGTGGTGAGTTGCGCCACCGCGGCAGGCGAGTGGTTGCGCGCCTGAACCAGCAGGCCATTCGTGAGGTCAGGTGGACTGCCGTCAATGCGATTCACATTCGCCAGCGTGGTGACCGCGGCGCCGAGCTGCCCAAACCCCGCGGTGGTCTGGCGCAGGATACCCACGACGGTCAGGGTTGCGTACCCACTGCCGCTCGAGAACGTGAGAGCATCGCCGAGATGCAGACCGGTCTTGCTGGCGACCTCCTCACTCAGCAGGACGGCATTCGGGTCGTCCGCACTCAGCCAGCGCCCGCTGACGAGGTCGGGATGATAGAGGTAGGTGTCGGGCTGGAAGCCGAGCAGCTGCACCTGGCCCCAGGAGGTGGTCGCCGCATACAGACTGCGCGCGTGCTCCACCCGCTGAACATTCGACAGCGCGCTTACCTGGTCACTGACCTGCGCGAGTTGCGAGGGTGTCAGGCCAGCCGTGTGCTGCACATCGACATCGTACTGGTAGCTGGCGTAGACATTGGCGATAAACTGGTTGGTGGCGACGCTGGCCGTCTGCACCACCAGAAAGCGCGCACCGGCCAGCGTCAGCGTCAGCAGCGTCAGCAGCGTCAGCAGCGTCAGCAGCGTCAGCAGCGTCAGCGCCGCGCGCCAGCGCTTGCGGAAGACGCCACGTAGGCCCAGCCAGGTGGTCTGCGACACCCAGGTGAGCCGTTGTGTGGCCCGTGCCAGCAGACCGGCGCCGCCCCCGGCGCTGATGCCATACGCCGCAAGCGCCTCGCGTACGGTGATGCGCGTCCCCTGCCAGAGCGGCAGCAGCGCCGCCAGCAGCGGCACGCCGAAGCCGACGGCCAGACTGAGCGCGACGATCCACGCGGCGACCGCGAAGGGACCGGCATCCAGTGGGATGGTGCTGGCGAGATAGCTGCCCAGCGGATAGCCCAGCGCCAATCCCAACGCCACGCCGGGCAGCGTGCCCAGCACGCTATAGATGACGACGGTGGCGAGGTAGCCGCGCAGGATGGCGCCACGCGTGCCACCAAGCGCTTTCATCGTCCCGATGATCGGTGTCTGTTCCGTGATGAGCGTGGTGATGGTGTTGAAGATCAGCAGCCCGCTCAGCGCCACCGCCAGCAGCGCCAGACTGCGCAGCAGCGCGAAGATGCCCGCGACGGCCGTGAGCACACCTGGATCGAAGGGCCGCGTGGTGCTCGCATCGAGCACCGTCACGTGGTGGGCCGCCAGGACCTGGGTCAGCGCGGTGATGGTCGCACTGGCCTGGCTGGTCTGCCGCACACGCACGGCAATCTCGCGCTCCAGCTGCGGTACCTTGTGGCTCCGCGCAGTGGCCACGGTCGGAGACTGCGTCGGGGCCGCCGGTCCGGCAGGAGGTGTGGCTGACGCCAGCGGCGCTGGCGGGATAGCCGCGCTGGCGCCAAACGCCGCGTTGATGCCGGCGTCGCTCAGGTAGCCACGCGCCTCACCAGATTGCGCGGGACTGGGCAGTCCTACGGTGCGGACGAAGCCCACTACCTGCAAGCGCGTCGTGACCTGTGGCGTATCCAGCGTCACAACATCGCCGATGGCCACGGGTTGCAGATCCTGGTCGCCGTATTCCAGCAGGATTTCGCCCACGGCTGGATAGCGGCCGCTGGTCAACTGGAAGGGAGTGATCGGGACATGTTGGAGATCGGGAAAGCTCAGAAGGGTCATCAGCGCGGAACCTGGCGCGGCGCTGATATGCCAGGTGGTGGCGAAGATGGTCTGCTGCTGCACGGCCACGACATTCGGAATGGCAGCCAGCGTGGTGGTCAGCGCGGGATCGAGATGATCCACGCGCAGGACGACATCAGGGCGGGTGGTGGCGTTGCCCGCGCTATAGGCGTAGGCGGAGAAGATGGTGTCTTCGGTGAGGTTGATGCCGGTCAGGCCGAGCACGCCGATGAGAATACCCAAGACCACCAGCACGGGGGGATCGTTGGCCAGCGCCCGCGCGATGGCGACGCGCTGCTGCTGGCCGCCGGAGAGCTCGCTGGGCAGAACGCGGGCATAGCCGCCGACCCCTACGGATGTCAGGCAGTCCAGCGCGCGCTGGCGCCAGGCGCGGCGTGGCAGATCGTTGTGGCCCAGCTCCAGCGCCAGCAGCACGTTTTCGAGCGCGGTCAGGGTGGGGATCAGTTGGAAGAACTGGAAGATGATGCCCACGTGGCGCCCGCGCCAGCGCGCCAGGGCATTCTCGCTCCGGCCACGCAGCGGAGCGCCCGCGAACAGCACGCGGCCGCTGGTGGGCCGATCAATGCCGGTGAGCAGGTTGAGCAGGGTGGACTTGCCGCTGCCCGAGGGTCCATTGATGGCGAAGAGGCTCTGTTCGGGCACGCCAAAGGTGAGGTCATCGAGCACGACGGTGCGCTGGGCGCGCGTCGCGAAGATGCGCGCGAGATGCTCCACCTGGATCAGTGGGCCACGTGCGGGCGCATCAGACGGTAATTCGGGCATGGTGGTCGGGTGCATGGCACAGCTCCTCAGCGTTCAGGCGGCGCGTGCGATGGTCAGCCCGCGACAGGGGGCGACGGCACGGCCGCGTACGTCACGAGAAGCATGCCTGAAACGCGCGGCGCTGTCATGCGTCTGGGGGCGGAATCGGCTCAGCCTGTGGGCTGAACATGGTGTTGCTGGCGCGAACGTGCTATCATGCCGCCGCGAGCAGTCCGCGAGCAGGAACCAGCATGACGAGGAGAAGCCAGAGTGGCCAAACCAAAGATCGACGCGGCGCAGTCGGCACGCCCACGACGCTGCCGCGGCTGCTGGGGACATTGAGTGAAGCTGGCCAGAAAGCGGCGACCGTCACGATCAGGCGACATGCCCCTTCGCCTCGGGAAGCGGCGCGCCCTCGTTGCGCGCGGTGGCGATGAGATTTTCCAGCACATCCTGGCCTTTGCGCACCGCCTCCGCGTAGGTGTCACCATGCGTAACCGGCTGCGCAACATAAGGCGCCCAATCAGGGAAGCTCACGAGAAACGCCTGGTCTTCGACACTCCACTCGATGAGCATGGAATAGTGCGCGTCGTTCATGGTGTTTTCCTCCTGGCCGCTGAGATGGCTTCGCGAACTTCCTTCTCCTGGTACGGTTTAGCATCCTGGCCATCTTTGCCGTCCAGCCCGGCTCGTACTCCAGCGGGATGTTTCCAGACCTCATGGTCACCTTTGCCACGCCCTTTGAGGCGGTTGAACCCGTTCTTGCTCAGATCCGACCGCAATTCGCGGAGCTTCCTGGGCACAGCATCCTCCTCCATTTCCCGCATAGTACCCCATGTTACCTACCACGTGGAGGCGGTCGCACAGGCGTCGGTCTTGAGGCACTTCGCCCAACCGTGCAGCGGCAGCCACGGCATTGAGCCATGCTGGCACCCATTGCGCCACAGCGCGTGGCGGCCTATGCTCTGTGCGAACATCACAGCAGTACGGCAGCGATAGTGACGCTGCTGCGGAGCCAGGAGAGATAGGCAACAACTATGAGCATCATGCGGCGTTTCGAGCTGATCTGCGGTGTGCTGTCCGGTGTACTGGGTCTGGCCGGTGTGGGAATCGCCTTCTTCGCGCCGCTGGGCACGGAATGCACGAGCAGCCTGAGCAGTCCGGGGGAGACCGCCCAGTCCACCTGCCTGCGCGTGAGCTACGTCGCGGCCCAGGGCCTCGGCAGTGTGATGCCGTATCTCATCGTCCTCGGGCTTTTCTGCGCCATCGTGGTGCTGGGCGCGCTCGGGCATAGCCTGAGCGGATCGGGCGCATGGCGCGCCGTGCTGTGGACCGGCGCGGCGCTGCTGCTCACGAGCAGCATCCTTGGCCTGTTGAGCATCGGCGTGTTTCTGCTGCCCGGCGCGCTGCTGGCGCTGGTGGCGGCGGTGCTCTCAAGTTTAGGGGCGCGTGGACCGGCCCGGGCCGTCCCCTCCGCGACGGTGGGCTAGCTGCGCTCGATATTCTCTCGCACGCGCCCACGCGTGGCCACCAGTGGCCGCGCGTGGGCCATATGTGCTGTGGAAAAACCATCGGAGTGGGATGCGAGCGGCGAGCGCTCGCTACGCTCGGGCTCCCGCGGGGCGAATTAGCGCGAGCGCGCCGGCAAATGTCTGCGCTACCAGCTCTTTGTCATTGGCCGCTCCGTGCGCCGCCCCGCGGATCTCCAGCTGCACGGTGGCATGCGGTGAGGCCGAGCGCAGCGCGAAGCTGAAAAAGGGGCAGCAGGCGCGCTCGCTCAAAATGAACGCGAAGAGCTGCGTGGCGAGCGCGTCATCGCCAGGGAAATCCAGGACGACGCCATCGGCCAGGTCGGTGATGGCGGTGGCTCGGGCAAAGAGCGCCTGGACTTCGGGAGCGCGCTCCCGCAGCTCATCAGCGGATAAC
>DASYGC010000909.1:0-5981 GCA_036000225.1 Ktedonobacterales bacterium
TATGCGGGACTACGGGCCGAGGCCGCGCGCTACCAGGTGTCCATTGTTGGTGGCAATATAGCGACAATCAACCGCGCGCTCGTGATCGATATCACCTTGCTCGGTCGTGTGGTTGCCGGCAAAGCACTCCTTCGCTCGGGCGCGCGGCCCGGAGATCGCCTCTGTGTCACGGGTCACCTGGGCAATGCGGCTGCTGGATTGCTAACGCTGTCGGAGCCGCGCTCAAACTGGCCGCGGGCGCTAACTCGCGCCGTTGACCGAGTCCAGGCAGCTCAGCTCACTCCCCAGGCTCGTGTCGCGGAAGGGCGTGCGCTGGCAGCCAGCGCCACGGTCACCGCCATGCTAGACATCAGCGATGGTCTCACCGCAGACCTGTATCACTTGTGCGAGCGAAGTCACGTCGGCGCGAACATCGTCGCGTCCGCACTGCCCATCGAACCAACGACACAGACCATTGCCCGAACCTACGACCGCAATGCGCGTGACCTGGCGCTGTATGGCGGGGACGACTATGAGCTCCTCTTCACCGTGCCCCCCGCCTCGGAGGCCAGGGCGTTGCATGCCATCAGGTCAGTGGGTGGCATGGCTAGCGATATTGGCTGGATCACCGACTCCCCGCTCGACTTGCGCCTGTGCGCGGAAGACGGCACCAGCGCAACCATTGTTCCGCATGGATGGGATCATCTACGAGGTGGGCCCCCATCTCAGATATTCAACAGCGATGCTTCCGAAGGGTTATAGCGATGCTGCCTCACATAAATCACCCGCGGGCGATTGGCGATGAGATCGCACGCCTGGCCGATGAAGTCACCGAACTTGCCTTCCTGGCGATGGATGCCTTCAAATATGCCGCAGAGGCCCTTTTCGGGCGCCAACCCGAGGTGGCGCGGTTCGCTCTTGATGCGACAACATCGAGCACAGGCATTGCTTGGGATGTTCATCAGAAAGCGGTCGGTATCCTGGCGCACTGGTCGCCGACCGGCGAGGCGCTGGCGCGCATTGTCGAGCTCCAGCGTACGTCCGCTGAATATGCCGGTATCGCCGCCAGCTCGCGCCATGTTGCCGAACAGGCGATGGTGCTTCCGGCTGGCGCCGAGCAGATATTGGCCTACATCGATCAAACGGCTTGCCGCACGCTCACCAGCCTGGTGCATCAAGTATACATCGCACTGCGCGGTTGTCTTATCCTCATGACGACGAGTGATCGCGGACTTGCGCGGCGTATCATCGCTGAGGATGCGGAACTCGAACGTCTCTATACGGCACTGGTCGCATCGCTCGACCAGGTGATTGGCAGGCAACCGCAGCGCGCACAACCGCTACGGGATCTCATGCTGGCGCTTGATGCGCTCCGCCACATCGGCGCCTGTGTCGTCGCGATCTGTGAGGATCGACTGAGCTAGCCTCGGCGTCACAGCTCGATTGCGCTAAATGGTGCGGCCCGCTGCTGAACATGCGCCTTCAGTTCAGCCAGTGCCGCCCGTGCGGCGGACCGCGTCGCGCCATCCAGGAACGCGTTGGCTTCAAACTCATCTTCGTCGAGCACTGTTGTGACTCCAGCCGGACTGACCCACAAATCAAGCAGCAGATCACGATATGCAATCTGATCGTCCGTAATGATCGCCGGCGCCGCCACGTTACAATACCATCCTTTGAGTGCATCGGTGGCAGCTGCGTGGATCTCGAGAATATTGTACCAGCGGCCCGTGTAAAACCATTCGATAAACCGATCGCCTGGCTCAAACCGCGCATAACCCAAATCAAGATGTGGTCGATTCCAGTAGGCGACCAGGCGTACTACGTCGGCCGAACGCTCGACAACCTCACCGGTATACCGCATCGCGGACTGGCCGCGCGCATCAAGTTTGTGTACGGTTGCGTATCTCATATGGTACAAGATATGGCGCATGGTAAGAGCGCGGCAAGTCATACCCAGGGAATGCGCCGCTACGAGGGTGATTGAACGGGGGAATCAAAATGACTGGACGCACGATCCTAACCGCAACCGAGGTGCGGTTTCTCAACACTCAACGGGTCGGTTACCTGGCCACGGCGAACGCATCGGGCAATCCACATGTCATCCCGGTGTGTTTTGCGTTCGATGGAAGTCGCTTTTTCATCGCGCTCGATGAGAAACCGAAGCGTGTGCCAGATGCCGAACTCACGCGCGTGCGCAACATCCAGCAACGCGGCGAGGTCAGCCTGGTCATTGACCAATATACTGAGGACTGGACACGACTGGGGTATTTGCTGGTACACGGCCAGGCAGCTTTATTGCCGCCTCAGACTCACGACCATATCGAGGCAATTGCGTTGCTTCGTGAGCGATATCCGCAATATCGCGCGATGGATCTCCAGGATCGGCAGGTCATCGCGGTGACATCTACCGGTGTCACCTCTTGGGGAACCGCGCAAACGGATCAGCCCGCTCAGCCGGATGCCGATTCATCGGCAGGGCGAGGACTAGATTTCCTGCCACTTGCGCGTGCTCGGCGGTCGGTGCGGCAATATCAGGGACGCCCAGTTGACCGCTCGCTTCTCGAACACCTCATCGAAGCCGCGCGGTGGGCGCCATCGCCGCATGGCCGGCAACCATGGCGCTTCGTCGTCCTAACCAGCTCCGCATCCAAGGCCCAGTTGGCTCAAGCAATGGGTGACGCGTGGCAACGCAATCTCGATATGGACGGTCAGCCCGCCAACGTTGTCGCGACACGACTACGCCGGTCACATGAACGGATCATCCAGGCACCGGCACTCATTATACCCTGTCTCTACCTGGCCACCCTGGACCGATATCCCGATCCGCAGCGCCAGGTAGCCGAAGAAACGATGGCAGTTCAGAGCTTGGGAGCCGCCGTACAAAACCTGCTGCTCGCAGCCCATGCCATGGGCCTCGATACTGGTTGGATGTGCGCTCCTCTCTTCTGCACCGATGTAGTTCGCGACGCCTTGGCCCTCGACAGCGCGCTCATTCCCCATGCACTCATCACGGTAGGCTACGCGGCACAGGACCCCATTCGCCGGCCACGCCTCCCATTAGAGCAGTTGATCGTCCGGTTGGATTGACATTCAGAGCTCGGTCGAACATGGCGGCGCAATTCCCGCCTTGACGCGAGACCCGCTAGTGCCTACAATCTTCTGCAGACCGGCACGTCGGTTCGTGAACATTCGACAGTTGAAAGGGAGCGAAGTCGTGGATCGCGCCGCGCACCCCTCCTCCTCCTCCCCGAACCACACCTCTCGCGGCGCCGGCATACGCACACGCGACAAGGATGCCACTCGCGAGCGCCTACTCGACGCTGCCGAAGGCGTGTTCGCTGAAAAAGGCTACCATGGCGCGGTCGTGGATGACATCATTCAGGCCTCAGAGAGCTCAAAGGGCGGCTTCTACTTTCATTTCCCTAACAAGCGAGCCATCTTTCTTGCGCTCATAGATGCTCTGGTTCCGAAATTGGCCACCGCCATCGAACGAGCAATCGACGAAGCCACTGACCCGATTGATAAACTCGACGCCGCTCTGCTCACCGTGCTCGATCTGTTTGGCCGCCATCGCCATCTCAGCAAGATTCTACTCGTCGAGGCGGTAGGCCTTGGCCACGGATTCGACGAAAAACTTATGCACACGCGTGGACGATTCGCCGACATGATACGCACCTATCTCGATCTGGCTGTTGCGGCACGTGGCATTCCCGCAATCGATACGGAGACAGCGTCCTGGATCTGGTTTGGAGCGATCAACGAGATCGTCGTGCGCTGGTTGATCACGGGCCAGCCCGATCCATTGGAGAGTGTCCTTCCCACCCTCCGCGGCATGCTACTTAAGTCAGTTGGGGCTGCCTACGAGGCACCGGGCGAGGAAACACCAGATGATCGTCAATGAGAACGCATCGAGTTCACACGCCGCCGCGAGCGGGGCGGTTGCACCCGTGCGCCTGGGGGTCATTGACTACCTCAACGTGCGCCCAGTGTACGACTGGATTCTGCGCAAAGAGCGCACCGCCGTGGGTTTCGACAGCGTTCAGACGGTCACCGGCGTGCCGGCGGCAATGAACAAGGCGTTGTTGACCGGCGGGGTCGATATCTCCAACGTCTCCAGCTTCGCGTATGGCGGCCAGGCGTCGAATTGGCTGCTGATTCCCCGCCTTTCCGTCGCCGCTCATGGCCAGGTAGACAGTGTCTTGCTCTTCAGCTTCTGTCGCGAGTGGGCCGCGCTGGATCGCAAGTCTATCGCGCTGACCGATCAATCCGCAACCTCGGCGGCGCTCGTTCGCGTGCTGAGCGAGCAACGCCATGGTATCCGCCCGCGCTATGTGACGATGGCAAGCGATCTCGACACCATGCTGGCACACCACGATGCCGCGCTGATGATCGGCGATCGTGCGCTGGTCGAGCGGCACCTGCGCCGTTCCATTGCGGGTCGCGGCCAACCATACTGCTTTGACTTGGCCGCTGAGTGGACCGCTTGGACCGGACTACCATTTGTCTTCGCGGTCTGGGCAGGGCGCGCTGATCGCGTTGCCAGTCTGCGTCAGAGCGGTGTCGTTGATCTGCTCCGCATCTCGAAAGAGCGTGGCCTCGCTCGGCTTGATGGTATCGCCGCTGAATACGCCCGCCGGCTCGATCTTCCGCCATCGGTCTGCGCTGAGTACCTGCGCCTGCTCGACTATGACCTGGGCGCATGCGATCTGGAAGGGTTGCGCCAGTTCCTGGAGATGACCATTCCAGAATTTCGCTGGACCAGTGTACGCTTCTTCGAAGACTGAATGAGGAGTGACATGCCACGGTTAGATGACCTGGAGGCGCAGTTCGCGCGCCACCCAACGCTTCCGCGCGAGGCAGTACTCAAATCTGACCTTCTACGGACCGGTCTACACTTTGACTCCGCGGCGCTCGCTCAAACAGGCGGAGACAGCGACGTGGGCCCGGTGAAGCATCAGCCGAAGTCGTATTTCATCTTTTCGTTTGACATGGTACCTCAGAAGGCATTGGGCGAAACTGAGAAATGGCATGCCCCCGAAGAGGTGGCGCTAACCGGCGGACCTTATGACCTGCAACGCACCATCGTCTCGGTGCGACTCAACCCGAGTTCGCCCTACCGTGTCGCTCCCTACGAAGGCGGACTGTGGCTCTTTGTCGATGACCAGCCAATCGCGGAGGTTCGCCTGCGCGATAAACCCGGCTATTACGACGAGCAATTGGCGGATGGGCGCCCTATCGCGGAGATTGCGCCAAGTATCGAGTGGGGGTACCTGCTCTATCTGACGGTATTCCGTGTGTGCCAGTACTTTGGCGCCAAAGAAGAATGCCAGTTCTGCGACATCAACAACAACTATCGCCAGCAGATTCAGGAGGGCCGTCCATACACGGGAGTGAAGTCGGTCGCGGACGTGTTGGCCGCACTTGAGCGGATCAATGCGACAGATGGGAGCAGTCGAGCCTATACACTCACCGGTGGGAGTATCACCTCGACACTTCAAGGCAAGAATGAGGTGGAGTTCTACGCCCAGTATGTCCAGGCTATCGAATCGCGCTTTCCTGGTCGCTGGATCAGCAAAGTTGTCACTCAGGCATGGCCGGTCGCGGACGTGCGTCGATTGAAAGATGCCGGCGCCCAGATCTATCATCCGAACTACGAAGTCTGGGACCCAGAGTTGTTTCCGAAGATTTGCCCTGGCAAGACGCGCTACATCGGCCGCGACGCCTGGATCAAGCGCATCGTGGATGCTGGCGAGGTCTTCGGTCCATCGCATGTCATCCCCAACTTTGTCGCGGGAGTAGAGATGGCGCAACCTTATGGTTACACCGTCGTTGAGGACGCTATTCGGTCCACCGCCGAAGGTCTCGAATTCTTCATGTCGCGTGGCATCACGCCGCGGTTCACCACCTGGTGTCCCGAGCCAATGACTCCGCTCGCCGATGCCAACCCCGAGGGCGCCCCGCTCGAATATCACCTGCGGCTGCTCGAAACCTACCGCGACACC
>DASYGC010000910.1:0-2228 GCA_036000225.1 Ktedonobacterales bacterium
ACCTATCGGCTTGAGCACGTCTCCGTTTTATGCTCCGCCTCGCCGGCTCTGCGTAGTGGCGCATGGATGTACGCTCTGGGTCTCGTTATCCCGTCTCCGTAGTGGCGCGCGGGTGTGCGCTCTGCCCCCGCCAGGTCCGTAGTGGCGCACGGGTGTGCGCTCTGGGCCCCGCTCTGTGCCTCGCACGTGAGAAGCCCCGTCTGAACCATCCCCGCAATCGCGCCCGACCTTCACACGTTGCCCAACTCCAGAGTGCCGCTGGACGGCGGCGTACTCGGCGGCAGCGGCGTGCGGCACTGCGGGCAGAACCGCGCATCGGGCAGCGCCGTGGCCGCGCACATTGGACACACACGCGGTCGCTCGATCACTGGCGCCCCACAATACGCGCACCAATCCGCCCCCACCTGCAGCGGCTTCTGGCAGGCACGGCAGGCGCCCTCAGTGCGAGGCATCATTCCCAGTTGCGCCTCCAACTCGGCAATATGCCGCTGACGGCCAAGAGGCTCACTCAGCCGATTTGCCTGACGTGCTTTCAGCCAATCGCGCCCCGCAATGGCGAGATAGATCCCCAGCATGATCTCGAAGCAGAAGACATAGGCTACCACCAGCCAGAAGCGCGCGCTGCGCGACAGCCGTGCCCATCTGACATGCCCATTGAGCGTGGTGAATCCGCGCCAATCCAGCACTGCGACTGCCACGAAGTCGGCCAGGAACACGAAAGTGCCGATGTTCGCCAGCGCGATCAGCACGGGATTGGTCGCTTGGCCGGAGCTGTCACCGCCCGAACCACTCGCCCCAATCATGATCCACGACAGCACGAACGCGCCGACCAACGCCAGCAACACCCAGCCGCGATACACATGCGGCGTGAAGATTTGCTCGCCTGTTTGTTGCGCGGACGAAGTTGCTGGCGATGGGTCACTGGCGGCACCGAACGCGGTTTGCGGCATCGGCGCCCTGTGCGCGGACGAGCCCCCCGAACGCGGCCTGCCGCCCAGCCGCTGGCGAAAATAGAGTCCACCACGCCCGCCCGCGACGTACGGCCCGTTTGGCCCCGCACCGACCCGCAGTCCCTTCACCCCGGTGGAGACGCCGACCCCGCGCTTCGATAGATTGAAACGCACGGGTCCCACCCGCACCGACTTGCGCAGATACCAGCCCATTTTGCCGCCTCCCTCGTCCATGCCCGTTACATCGGTGAACGTCTCGTCACCGACCGCACGTATCCTCATGTATTCAGTCGTACCATGATAGGCATACGTCACTTGGGCGTGACCACGGAACCGCGATGTCCACCGGCGTTGGCCGAGGAGGCGATGCTGGACAACACGCCGCATGCCTACTGCCGGGCAATGATAAGCCGGGGCAAGCCTGAAGGCGCCCTCACATGAGAATGGCGGCAGGGATCAGCCCTGCCGCCATCTGCCGCCATGGTATGTCAACGCGAATAGCGCTATTGCGCAATGGTGTAGCCGATCTCGTCCAGCGTGGCCGCGATTGTCGCAAGCGAAACCGCGCTCGGATCGAACGCCAGCTTGACCGTCCTGGTGGGGATATCGGTCGCCACCGCCTGGACGCCGGCCAGCTGGCCCAGCGCCCCGTTGATCGACTGCACGCAGTGCTCGCAACTGATCTCCGGCACGTTAAGCGTCAGGTTCTGTGTCTCCGCCATGAAGGAACATCCTCTCTTGCTGAATGCGTGCGGCATATGCCGCACAGCGGGCGTCCACCGGACGCGAACGCCCCGACGAGCCGATTAGCGCGGTGTGCGCCCAAAGCGCGCCAGCCGCAACGAGTTGGTGACCACCGTCACCGACGAGAGCGCCATCGCCGCCGCGGCGAAGATCGGCGCGCTCGACGCCAGGAACGGAATGGCTGGCGACGCAATGGCCAACGGAATCAGCACACTGTTGTAACCGAATGCCCAGAACAGGTTCTGCTTGATGATGCGCATCGTTGCCCGCGAGAGCCGCAGCGTCACCGCCAGGCTGGCCAGGTTGCCCTTGACCAGCGCCACGCTGGCCGCCTCCATCGCGATATCGCTGCCCGTGCCCATCGCGATGCCCACATCCGCCTGCACCAGCGCCGGCGCGTCGTTGATGCCGTCGCCCGCGAACGCCACCACCTGCCCGCCCGCGCGCAGTCGCTGTACCTGCGCCGCCTTCTCGCCCGGCAGCACCTCTGCCAGCACGTGCGCGGCGGGGATGCCCACCTGAGCGGCGACACTC
>DASYGC010000911.1:0-2276 GCA_036000225.1 Ktedonobacterales bacterium
GATTCCTTCAACCGCTCGTCTGTCGCAATGCTGGCGATTGTACCACGAGCACGCCGGTTGGCATAGCAACGCATCACGACAGGATATGTCCGGCCGCCACCCAACACCGCATGGCCTTGGGCGCTGCCGATCACACCGTCCGGGTCTGGCAGGCGGTATAATCAGCGCGGCATACGACGCGCGGCGCGGTACCGCGGATACACCGCTGCGCCAGCCGTAGTGGCGTGCTGGCGTGAAACGGCATTCGGGTGGTCGGTTGCGTTCTCCGTAGTCGCGCACGGGCGTGCGCTCCGGCCCCGTTATCTCCGTAGTCGCGCACGGGTGTGCGCTCTGGGTCTCGATCTGGGTGACCCTTCACCCGCGCCGCGAATGCTGGCGTGAATACGTGCGAGGAGCGAAAGCGACCGATGGCCATTCAAGCGTTCTACCAAACCGTGGCGCAGCTCTGTTTCACCTTGCTGGGCCTGTGGTGGCTGGTGCTGCAGACCAAGTATAGCGAGTGGATCGGCAATCGCGAGCAGCGCCGCATGATTACCAACATCTCGCTCTACTTCCTGCTGCCCGGCAGCATGAGCCTCATGGCGCTGCTCTCCACCGAGGTCCACTTGCTCTGGCAGGTCGCGTTTCTGGTGGCGAGCACGCTGGGGGCCATCGAAACCGGCGCGGCGCTCCGCGGCACCGGTCGGCGCGGCGCCGGCACCCTGTTGAACTGGGTGGGCATGGGACTCTACCTGGTGATCGCCCTGGTGGCGCTGGTCGCGTTCATCCCCGCAGTGCAGCGCGAGCTCGGCCAACAGCTGGGCGTCGTGCCGCTGAGCATCGCCGGCATCCTGTTGACCCTCGTGATCGTGCTGGGAGTCACACTGGCGTGGACCTACTTCGTGCAACCACCTACCGCGCCAGCCGCACGTGGCCCGGAAACCCACTGAAGCGCGCACGCAGCACCTCGCCGCCATCCTGATTGGTAGCGCGCGCCTCACCAACCACCGTGCGGCTGGCCTCGTCCTTCTCCACAAACGTGACGGTACAGGTGACCGTGTCGCCGATATAGACCGCTGCCACATACTGAAACGTCATATCAGTCGCCAGGAAGCCCAGCAGTCCCCCGATGTGCGTCATCATGCTGCCCGTGAGCAGCCCCGGCACGATGCGCCGCCCAAAAAAGCTCGCGCCGGCGAACGCATCATCCTGGTGGTACGGATTGAAATCGCCGGTCACCCCGCAGAAGAGCGCGACATCGCCCTCGGTGAAGGTGCGCCGGTAGGTGAACACCTGCCCCACGGAAAGCGCATCGAAGGCCGCGCGCAACTGCCGCTTGAAATCGTCGGTCGCCTGACTCATCCCATCTCCCCCGCGCCTTACACACCCTCACCCATGTCTCGCACCGTTACGTACGGGCGTCCGGTGGACGCCCGCGCGAGCATCGGCCTCCCCCCACCCGCGCAGCGCCTTACACACCCTCGCCGCGCAGGTGCGCGATATAGCGCTCCGCCGAGCGCGCCACCGCCGCGTGCGCATCGCCCGTCACGCGGTCCCAGCCATCGTACAACCGCGCGAAGGCCAACGGCGCCACCGCGGCGGCGATGTGGCGCACCGCCCGCTCGTCCAGCGGGATCAGATTGGGAAAGCTATACATGAAGCTCACCCAGCGCGCATCGGCCGCCACGCGGATCGTGTCGCCGGTGAAGAGCGCGCCCGCGCCGTCCACCGCATCGCGCCAGTGCAGCACACTGCTGCCGGGGAAGTGGCCACCACAGCGCACCAGCGTCACACCGGGCAGCAACTCCAGCGCCTCGCCCTCCCAGAACCGCACCGCCGGACCCGGCCGCATGACCCACGGTTGATTCTCCGCGTGCAGCTGGATGGGCACATCGCCGAACGCTTGGCTCCACTCGTGCATCGTGCTGTAGAAGTGTGGATGCGAGATCGCCATGGCGGCAACGCCCCCCCGCCGCGCGATCTCGGCCACGGTCGCGTCGTCGAGATAGCTGATGCAGTCCCACAGCACATTGCCGTGCGCCGTCGCGAGCAGATAGGCCCGCTCGCCGATGGCCACGCGCGGCTCCGTCACGATGGCAGTGATGCCCGGCGCCAGCGTCGTAAACGTGTTGGTGTGGCTGCCACGCAGCGCCGCCAGCGACGTCCACCGCTGCCCCTGGGCATTGACATACTGCCGGTCGTCTTCGCAGATCGGGCAACGTGCCGGCGGCGCCTCACTGGTCGGATACTGCGTGCCGCAGGTCACGCAGATGGCATCGTCCAGGCTCATGCTCAGC
>DASYGC010000912.1:0-5631 GCA_036000225.1 Ktedonobacterales bacterium
CTTGCCGATCTCCTTGCCTCTCTCCTCGCCGATCTCCTGCTGCTGTTCACTCCATGTCTTCATCGTCTCTCGTATCCCTTCGTTCTCTGGCAACTGGAGCAACGCTTCAAACTCTTTGGCATCCGCGCCGGTGAGTGGCAGATAGGTCTCTACGACGTCGACGAGCAATCGCTGTGTTTCCTCGCGGTCCATCCCGGTTCCTCCTATGATACGATGCAGACAGGCCACTTTGTGCTGACTAAGAGGCGTGCGCGGCGTGGGTCGCATGCGCGCGGCTAGCGCGCCGGCGAGCGCCTGGGGTCGGGCAAGGTAGATGCTGGCGTCCAGTGCGCGCAGGGTTACCGCCAGGAACTCAAACTCAAGGATGCGGTGACCCAGCACATCATCACGTTGTAGTACACGCTCAAAGCCACCCTGTGGACGGCGACCGCGTTCGCGTCCCAACACGTCCACCATCGGAAAAAGCGCGATTGGGAAGACCGGGATCCCGCGCACGCGGCGCTGAAGTGCGTAGTATTCCAATTCGCGCCAAATGAATTCTGGCTCGCGTTGCGCCTGGATTTCGATGTGGATCGCCACCAGCGCGTGACCTGGCTCATTGTCCTTCGTGGTTGGAGGAGTGCGCAGTGGCACATCGGCCAGCAGATCGAGCTCGCGGCTGGGTCCGACGGGCGGGGCAGCAAAGATCTCCTTATCCACGAAACGCGCCTGAGTGAGGTCGAGCTGAGCGGCTTCGTCGGGAAAGAAGAGCTCCATAAACGGCGCGAGTTGGGCAGTCAGCACCGATTTAAACAGTTGATCGTGATCCATGTGCGCCTCACTGGTTCACTGGTACATGATGAGCAGCGGCGATGGGTTCAGGGACAGCACCTGTTGCGGCGTCATAATCGGGTCATCATAAAAGTTGGGAGCCAGGCCGGCGTAGTAGTAGTACATCTTGATGCCCGCGTATTGAATGTGTTGCTGCTGGTCGAAGGCGGTGTAGTCGGAAATCTTGGCGGAAGGTCCGCCATACAGGCTGCTGCCAACGCCATCGGTGTTGACTACCAGGTTCACGCCGGGTTTCAGGTGGATATTCTGCCAGCCTTCGCTGGGCACAGAATCGCAGTAGCCGTAATTGGCGGGATTCTCACCGAAGAGATACTGATGGATGATCAGCGTCTTGGGGGGCAAGTGCCGGGAGATCGAGAGCGTGGAAAGCTGATCGATGAGATAGTTGATCTCCGAGGCGTAGGAGCGGCCGGTAAAGTCAGGATTGAAGACGAAGGGAACGCAGGCGGCTTCCTGGCCGTTGTGCGATTGATCCCATTCGGGGTCCAACGCGAGATGCACCCAGGGCAGCTGCAGATAGGGCCAGAGATAACTCAACTCACGCTGCACGGTGCTCCGCTCGATCTGCATGTCGAAAAAGAGCAGCATATGATTCTGCCGTGTCAGATCCACGTAGTGCTGTATCGTAGCGGGGTCCATGCGGTCAACGTACAGGCCGTCCTGCTGGGGGAGAGCGTCGGCCAGGGGATCGACGAGATCGAGGCCCATCATCACGGGATGGGTCGGATCAGCCAGGGAGTACTGCTGGGCCTGATTGCGTAACTGATTGAGCAAGCCATTCTCGTCACCGCCATACCAGCCGATGACGCCAGCAGTCGGCGCGCCGACGACACCGAAATACAGAATGACTCTGGCGCCGGGGAGCGTGCCACGCCAGGCCCAGGCAGCGGGACCGAGCAGGCTGTGGGCGGTTGTCTGGCCAGTAGCATAGGCATCATAGGCCGCGATCGGTGCGGGGGCCGGGGTAGCTGTCGCGGTGGGACTGGAGGCCACTGCGGCGAACGCGACCGGCGCGGGGTGCGCCAGCGGCTGCAGCGCCGACTGCGAACCACCGCAGACCGCCATGACCAGTGTGACCACCGCACAGACCACTGGCAGCGCGCGCCAGCCACCCGATACCCGCGCGTGGCCTGGGCGCACGACTGAGCGCCATTTCATCAACCACATCCGCATCCCCCTCCACACCCTTGGACCAATCCTGTCTTCTTACGCGCACCAGAGGGACCTCGCGCATCCGCTACCGATTGTAACGAGCGAGGCCGGCCCAGCGCGCATGCTGGTAACCACCCTTCATGCCTCATCCAGCCGTGGGGTGAAGGCCGCGCGCACCAGACGCTCGGGGTCGTGGCGCACGAAGTGGTCGTGGCCGCTCGCCAGCAGATGCGCCATCTCGACATGCGGCACCAATTCGCGCACCACCGCGAGGTCTGGCACCACCGGGTACTGCTGCTGTTCGGCGTACGCGCTCAGCAGCGGCGCGGGAAACTCTCCGTCATGCAGGATGACGCGATCGACGCGGCCACCGAGATAGTGGTGGACCTCCCGCACGAAGTCAGACGCGTGAAAGCCATCGGTCTCGCCATGCTTGGTCATCAGGTTGCAAACATAGATCTTTTCCGCGTCGGAGGCGCGAATCGCATCGGCAACGCCACCCACCAGTAAATTCGGCAGAATACTGGTATATAGGTCGCCTGGTCCCAGGATGATGGTGTCGGCGCGGCGAATAGCGCGGATGGCATCGGGGCAGGCTGAGGCAGGCTGCTGGAGAAAGAGGCGGTGAATGGGAGGTAGTGGACCGGGATGGCGCGCGCCGCGGGTGTCGATCTCGGTTTCGCCGCAGATGGTGGCATCGCGCTCGATCTCCGCGCAGAGCGTCGCATGGTCGAGGGTGACGGGGAACACATCGCCGGCGGTATCGAGCAGTTCCTGCGCATCCTTGATCGCCAGCAACAGATTGCCCTCGTTGATCTCCTGCAGGGCGGAGATGATCAGATTGCCCAGGCTGTGGCCGCCAACTCCGGCAGCGGCCGCTACGCGCGTAGCCTGGGATGGCTCGCCGCGCTCGCTTTCCAGTCCGTCGCCATCACGCATGCCCTGCCCCTGGCGGAAGCGAAAGGTGAAGACATCGCGCCAGAGCACCCCTTTGCGCGAGAGCGCGACCAGCGCCTGGCGCAGATCGCCAAACGGCAACTGGCCGAACTCGTCCATCAGTCGGCGTGAACTGCCACCGCTATCGGCCATGGTGACGATAGCGGAGATCGAGCAGGGGTAGCGCTTGAGGCTGGTCAGCAGGTGAAAGGGTCCGGTGCCGCCACCCATGGTGACGATGCGCTTGCCAGACCACCACTGGGGTCCTGGCTGGTCGGTGGTGCTGTCCATGTGGTGCCTCCCTTTCACATGCTGCCCGCGTGCCGCCTCGTGTACCGCTGACGCGCACGACCTGCCGGGTTGCGACATCGGCTCTATTGTACACGGCCCGCCGCGTGGGTGCGCGCGAATGGGACCAGTACGCCATGCGGGGCACACCCAGCCAGAAGCGGCGCTCAGGTGCGCCGGGTGTTTGGTGGCGCGCGGGATTGCGCAGGATTGCGCGGGACGACGAAGCGGTGTGCGGGGGCCAGAGGAGCCGGGGTGCGTAGGACATATGGGCGCGCAGGGATGGCTGTGCTACAATGGTGCGGACCCTGGTGGCGCTGCCCACGGCGGCGGGCGCGATACATCCCGGAGCAGGAGACAGGCATGGAGTCGACCAAGCAATGTAGCAATTGCGGGCGCCCGGTGACACCGACTGCTCGCTATTGCTCGCATTGCGGTGAGAAGCAAGGCGATCTGCGCGCCCGCGACGGGACCGGACTGCTGCCGCCGAACAAGCGGTTGCACGGCGACCGCTACCTCGTGATTCGGAAACTGGCGCAGGGTGGTCAGAGCGCCGTCTACCTGGCGATGGATACGGCCAGTGGGGAGCGCGTGGCGGTCAAGGAGCTGAGTGAGGCACAACTCACCGAGCCCGAACGCGTCAAGGCCGTCAATGACTTCTTGCGTGAGGCGGCCATTCTGCGTGGACTGCGCCATCCCTATCTCTGCCGGGTGATCGAGACATTTCTGGAGGAATATCGCAAGCCGTTCCTGGTGATGGAGTACATCGAGGGGCACAATCTCGAGGATGAGTTGATTGATGCCGGGCGTCCGCTCGACTGGCCCCGTGTGGCCCAATGGGGGATTTTGCTGGCCGATGTGCTGGGGTATCTGCACGAACAGACGCCGCCGATCATCTACCGCGATTTGAAGCCCGCGAACGTGATGCTGACGCCAGCGGGCGCGATCAAACTGATCGACTTTGGCATCGCGCGCGAGTTGCAGCCGCATCGCCGCACCGACACGGCGCGACTGGGCACCGATGGTTACGCGCCATTGGAGCAATACAACGCGCGCTCGGAGCCGCGCTCCGATCTCTATGCGCTGGGCGCCTCGCTCTATCACCTGTTGACCGGTCGTGTGCCGGACGCCGCGCCGGTGCTGGCGGCGGGCCATCCGCTGACGCCGATTCGCGCGATCAATCCCGCGGTACCGGACACGCTGGACCGCGTGATCCTGCAGGCGCTCAATCGCAACCCACAGGATCGTTTCCAAAATGCGCTGGCAATGCGCCAGGCATTGGAGTGGGCCTGTCAGCCACGTACGCCCCCAGGCGCCAGCCTGCCCGCGGGACGCCTGGCGGGCGGAGTGGCCACGGGAGCAACGGGAGCGGCGCGCTCGGGTCCGGCGAGTCAGGCGAACGGGAGTGGCTTGCCGCCCCGGCTGCGCGTGTGGCCTTTGCGGTTAGATGTAGGGCTGCTCGAAACCAATCAGACGAGTGTGCAGACGCTGGAGTGCGGCAACCGCGGTGGCGGTGCACTGACGGGCGTCACCGAAACGAACAGCGCCAGCCTGGTGGTGGCGCCGCGCCAGGTGGATGCGGGCACTACACAGATTCAAGTGCAGGTGAATGCGACCGGGCTGGCGCCGGGTGAGTACGTGTGCCATCTCGCGGTGCGCACCAATGGCGGTGACCAGATCGTGCCGGTGCGCTTCATGGTGCGGCCGGCTGGGGGTGTGCCCAGCACCGACTGGACGCAGCAGAGGAGATAGGCGGTGGGGAACCCAAGTGCGCGTCTGGGAGTGATTGGTGGGAGCGGGCTATACGCGATGGACGGGCTGCGCGACGTGCGGGAGTTGACCGTGGCGACGCCGTTCGGCGCGCCCAGCGACAGCATCACGGTGGGGCTGCTGGGTGAGGTCCCGGTGGCATTTCTGCCGCGGCACGGGCGCGGGCACCGACTGAATCCGACCGAGGTGCCGTCGCGTGCGAATATCTATGCGCTGAAGAGTCTGGGGGTAGAGTGGATCATCGCGGTGAGCGCGGTGGGCAGCCTGCGCGAAGAGCTGGCGCCGCTCGATCTGGTGATCCCCGACCAACTCTTCGACCGCACCAAGAGCCGGGCCACCAGCTTCTTCGAAGGCGGTGTGGTCGCGCATGCCTCGTTTGCTGATCCGTTCTGCCCGAACCTGGGCGGCTTGCTCTGGGCGACGGCCAGCGGCCTGGGCGATGTCAAGGTGCACCGCGGTGGCACCTACGTGTGCATCGAGGGGCCGCTGTTCTCAACTAAGGCGGAGTCGCGAATCTATCGCCAGCTCGGCTGCGACATCATTGGGATGACGGCGCTGCCCGAGGCCAAGCTGGCGCGCGAGGCGGAGCTCTGCTACGCCACGGTGGCGTGTGTCACCGATTACGATGTGTGGTACGAGGGCCATGCGTCCGTG
>DASYGC010000913.1:0-1968 GCA_036000225.1 Ktedonobacterales bacterium
GCCGATACTCAGCGCCAGCGCGATATACCCGCGCCGCAGAGCCCGTGGATCGCTCCGCGCCGAGAAGAGCGGCGCCGCCAGCAACACGGCCAGCAAGAGCCACAACAGGAACCAACTATGGCCATGCGGCCCCAGGTGGATACCAGCACTGAGCAGCGACATGCCCAGGACAACCAGCAGCAGCCCCCACGCATGACGCTTGCCACGGGCCACGGCTGGCGCCATGAGCAGCAACAGCGCGCCGGTTACGATGGCGCTCTCATCGCCCCACCCCAGGCTTTCGAGCGTGACAATCTGGGCCAGAAAGACCGCCGGCGACCAGGTCAGCGACCAGAGCGAGGTAACGATAGCCGCCATCGCGATCAGCACCAGTGCCAGCGCCAGCGAAGCACGCCCCGCCGCTCCCATGGTCTGCCATTTGTCGCGAACACGGCATGGTGCCGAGGTTGTCAGGTCCATGTCCTTAGCCCTCTCTAGCTCTCTCCGCGAGCCGGTCACCGTCCATAGGTGACGCCGGAGATGATATCAGGTGCGTGGCACGCTCACCAGCCGGGTATTGAGCCGATGCCGCACCGCGCCACGGCCGAGCCGCACGCGCTACGCAGTGCCTGAACCACTGGTGGTCGCGGCCATGCTGGCAACGGGCGCGGGCGGCTCCAACAGCGGCGCGGCCTGGCCAAACTGGCTGGCCCAGATCGCCCATGTATGGCCGCCCACCGACTGAATCAAGGTGACATGCCCGCCCAGCTTTAGCACCTGGTGCGCGAACGCTTTGCCGGAGTTGTAATAGACGCCATCGAGTGTCCCGACGCAGATCACAAAGGTCAGCTTGCTCAGGGCCGCCGTACCAGCGGCCGTGGTGATGAAATGCGCCGGACTATTGTAGAGCCGGTACCCTGCCTGTGCGGGCGCGGTCCCCAACACGGCATCCTCGGCGTCGAAATAGCCGCTTTCACTCAGCACCGCGCCAAACACATCGGGATGATGCAGTCCGATATTCGCCGCGCCAAAGCCGCCCTCGGACAGACCGCCGATTCCGCGGTAGGCGCGGTCGGCCAGCGTGCGGTAGTGCTGGTCAATGTACGGCACGAACACCCGCACGATGTCATCCTCCATGCGCTGCCGGCCATCGTAGCTGTTGGCCCAGGCCGAGGCGCGGAAGATCGGACCATTGCCGTCTGGGCTGACGAGAATCACCTCGCGCATCTTGCCCAGGGCGATCAAGGCATCGGCTGTTTTGGCCGCCTGGCCCGCTCCCACCCACGAATCCAGGGGAGTGCCAGGCAAGCCATGCAGCAAGTACAATACTGGGTAGCGATTGCCAGCCTCGATCTGGTACGAGGGCGGCAAGTAGATCACATACGACCGCCGCGCGCCGCCCAGCGCCGGACTCATGTACGTGCCCTCTTGAATTGTTCCGTGGGCAATCGGAACCGCTCCGGTGCCAGTTTTCGTTGACACGCTCGTCTGATAGAGACCGAGTGTGGGGCCGTAGGTCAGGATCGCATTGACTCCCTGTATACCAACGGCCGCCGCGACGAGCAGCAAGACCCCAGTCGTCAGCGCGACCGGCAGCCATATCCACTGGCGCGGCGCCGACCTGCCGCGATCACGCGGCACGCTGACGAACCGCTGGCCCAGCGCCACCAGCGGCGCCACCAGCAACTCGCTGAGCGTCTCGCCCAATGCGGCGCCCACCAGCGCGAAGAGGATGCCGAGCCCCAGGACGGTCAGCACCATGTGTTGGAACGGCGCGGGAATGATCGTCTGGGGCAATCCCGCTGGACTGGGGCCAGGATGCAGCGCGAAGCGCGTAAGCGGCAGCAGATAGCTCACGACAAAGTAGGCCAACGCGCCGGCAAAGGCGGCGGCACGCCGCCGGAACAGCGTTGCGGCAATGGTAGCGCCCAACAGGGCGGCAAAAAGATGGTCGATGATCGCCACGCGCTGGTCGTCGAAGCCGAGCAC
>DASYGC010000914.1:0-10004 GCA_036000225.1 Ktedonobacterales bacterium
GTCCGGGCGCCACACGTCCACCTGCTTAGCACGGTCATGGCCGCCGTGCCAGATTCATCATTTCAATATCTGGTTGGCCACCACGATCTTCTGAATCTGGTTGGTGCCCTCGTAGATCTGGGTGATCTTGGCATCGCGGAACAGCTTCTCGACCGGATACTCGCGGATGTAGCCGTAGCCGCCGAAGATCTGCACCGCGTCGGTCGTGACCTTCATCGCCACATCGGACGCGAAATTCTTGGCCATGCTGCTCTCATAAAGGTAGGGCCGGCCCGATTCGGTGGCCACCGCCGCCCACCAGGTCATCAGCCGCGCCGCCTGAATCTCGGTCGCCATGTCGGCCAGCATGAACTGGATCGCCTGGTTGTCGGCAATCGGCTTGCCGAACTGGATGCGTCCCTTCGCGTACTCGCGCGCATGCTCGTAGGCCGCCCGCGCGATGCCTACCGCGAACGCCGCCACCATCGGCCGCGAGCGGTCCAGCGTGCGCATCGCCAGCTTGAAGCCGCTGCCCTCATCGCCGAGGCGATTGGCCAGCGGCACGCGCACCTCGTCGAGCAGCACCTCGCCGGTGTGCGAGCAGCGGATGCCCAGCTTTTGCTCCTTGCGTCCACCACTCAGCCCCGGCGTGTCGCCCGCCACGATGAACGCCGTGATGCCGCGATGGGCCGCCGCGCGGTCGGTGACGGCGAAGACGACATAGAGCTCGGCGATGCCGCCGTTGGAGATGAAGCGCTTGGCGCCGTTGAGGATGTATTCGTCGCCCTCGCGCCGGGCGGTGGTGGTCATCGCGGAAACATCCGAGCCGGCGCTGGCCTCGGTCAGCGCGAGCGCCGCCAGCCCATTGCGCTGCACTACGGGCTTGAGCAGCCGTGCTTGCTGCTCGTCGCTGCCATCGAGCAGGATGGGGATGCTGGCCAGATGTGTGCCGCCCAGCACCGTGGCGACGCCGGCGCACCCCCAGGCCAGCTCCTCGCTGATGATGCAGTTGGTGAGTTCGTCGCCGATACCCAGCCCGCCCAGCGCTTCGGGGAAGGCATAGGAGGTCAGCCCCAGTTCACCGGCCTTCTTCACCAGTTCCCAGGGGAACTCCTCGCGCTCGTCCAGTTCGGCGGCCACCGGGCGGATCTCCTGCTCGGCGAAGGTGTGGGCCAGATCGCGCATGGCGCGCTGGTCGTCGGTCAACTCGAAATCAATCATCGTCGGGGACCTCCGGGAAGTCGTCGAGATCAGTGCGTCACGTGCCCGCCAGCCGCGCCACCACCGGAGCAAACGCCGCCACCGCGTCGGAGCGCAGCGCGATGTACGAGATGCCGTGCGCCTGGCGCAATTGGCGCAGTTGCTCCGCGATCTGTTCCACGCTGCCAATCAGCCAGTAGGGGTTGGCCAGCAGCCCAGCGGCGGTGTTAGCAGTAGTGGTGCCCTCGCGCGCGTTCAACTCCGCCACGCGCTCCTCAGCCGCCCGCTGCCGGTCGTCGGTGATGATCACCGCGCTGACCAGCAGATTGAGCTCGATGGCCGCGAAGCGCTCGCCCGCCGCCGCGCGCACCCAGGCGATCTTGCGCGCCAGCGCCATCTCGGTGCGTTCCTCCAGATCCACCGTGCCATCCGCGTTGACCTTGAAGTGCAGGCCGATGATGTCGGCCTGCTGGCCCGCCAGGGTGAGCAGCCGTTTGCCGCCGCCGCCGATGAAGATGGGTGGATGGGGATGCTGCGCGGGTTTGGGCAGCGCCTCAAGCCCGGTCACGTGATAGTGCTTGCCGGCGAAGGTGACGGATTCCTGGGTGAAGAACTGCTTGAGAATGGCGAGCGCCTCGGCCAGGCGCTCGATGCGTAGCGTGGCGGCCTCGAACGGCAGCCCTATCTGGTCGTATTCCGCCTGGTGCCAGCCCGCGCCGATCCCCAGCTCGAAGCGCCCGTCGGAGAGCAGATCGAGCGCCGCCACCTCTTTGGCAAGCAGCGCGGGATGGCGAAAGTCGTTGTCGAACACGGTGGTGCCGATACGGATGCGCGGGGCCGCGTCCGCCGCTGCCATCAGGGCGGCGATGGGCGGCAGCGCCGTGACAAAGTGGTCGGGCATCACAAAGACGGCGTAGCCAAACTCTTCGGCCCGGCGCACCTGCGCGCGCCACTCCGCTCCCGAACGGGCCTCATCCCCCGCCGCGCCAAAACGAAACGGACGTGGCTGTGGCTGTGTCATTGGCAAGTTCCTCCGCGCGGTGGTTCCCATGCCATATCAGCGCGGCGCCCGCACCGCGCCCGCACCGCGCCCGCGCCGCTGGCAGCGCGTCCGCACCGCATAATAGCACAGCACGCCGCCAGGGCGACGGGCGCGAGGTGGGACACTCCAGCCGTACAACGCCAGCGCACGTCTACGGATTGCGCACCGCTGTGCCGCGCTTCATCCGCGCGTCCAACTCACCTTGACGCTTCACCACCGCGTCACACGACGTTCAGCGCGGAATGTGAAACCGAGAACATCGCTTCCTCAAGGTTACGGCGGCGTGTTTCGAGACGGCCTCTCCTACTTCCAGCGGGTCAGAATGATTTCGCGCTGAAACAATTGGGCAGCACCCCAGATCGAGAGGATCGCCAGGGGGATCAGGACAACCGTGGCAATGATGGCCGCGAGTTCGGTGAGCTCAAACTGGCCGGAGAGTTCACCGAGGATGATCCCCAGAATTGGAATCACCGCCCAGATCGAGAGTTGTTGCGCTGTGCGGGTATCGTTAACCCGCGATGAAATGGCCGTCATGATGGCCACCGCGATCAGCCCTAAGAGCGGGGTGCTGGCGATGAAGAGGATGAGCCAACCCGCCGTGGCCACGTGGGAGACGACATTCGCATCAGTTAAGACCGCCAATTCAGCGATGAATAGCCCCCCGCTGATCCAGGTGACCAACACCGCGGGCAGCAACGCGGCCAGAAATTTGCCCGCCAACAGTTGCCACCTGCGCACCGGCGTTGCCAGCAGGGGTTCAAGCGTGTGGTTGCTCTTCTCGCCGATGATGCTGTAAGCAGCAATGACACTGGGCACGATCATGGACAGCAGGATATAGACGTTCGAGAACTCCGTTCCGACCAGTCCCTGCGTGTACTCGTGGAGGGTCAACCCTTGGAGGGACGGCACTTTCAGTGCACTGAGTTTCGACCCATTGCCGACTTTTTGCAGAAGAATGAAGGGAATCACGAGGAAAAGCAGCGGCGGGAGGAGAATACTGTATAGGAGCACCCGTTGCTGGAGCATCTCGCGGAATTCTTTGCGCAGGATCACCAAGACTTTGTACATGTGTGAATGACTCCTTCTTACTTGGTGGCCACAGCCGCCGCATTGCGCTCACTCTCCACCAGTTCCAGGTACACCTCTTCGAGGGAATGGGAGGTCGGCTCAACCGAGCGTATGTGTGCGCCGGCTTCCACAAGGGCCCGCACCAACTCAGGATTCTGCTCATCGGGATCAGCGAGACTGACGGTAAGGGTGCCGTCTTCGGCCGTCGCATCCCGGACAAAGGACAGTGTACGGACGGCCTCGATCAAGTGCGCCGCGTCTCCGACGACGCGCACCTGGGTACCTGATCCAAACATGCCAGCCCGTAACTGCGCTGGGGCGCCCAGGCGCAGGAGCCGCGCGCGAAACACCCCGATCAGATCGCACAGTTCATCGGCCTCGGGCAGATTGTGCGTGGTGAGGAAGATGGTGCGTCCCTCGGCTCGCAATTGCTTGATGAAGTCAAGCACCACCCGCGCGGCTTCCGGATCGAGGCCACTGGTTGGCTCATCCAGAAAGATCACCTTGGGGTCGTGCAACAAGGCACGGGCAATCGCCAGTTTCTGCCGCATGCCTTTCGAGAAGCCGCCCACCTTATCGTCGCGCCGCTCCCACAGGTCGAGCAGACGCAGGTAGCGTTCGACCTGGGCGCAGGCGCGCGCGGCGGGGAGATCATACAACTCCGCAAAGAACAGCAGGTTTTGCCAGGCGCTGAGGCGGTCATACAAGCCCGGCGTCTCGGTGAGGATCCCAACGGCTTGCCGAATGGCCTCGTTGCGCTCGCCCAAGCGATAGCCTGCCACCGTGGCGCTGCCACGCGTGGGGGCAATCAACGCCGCCAGCATCCGCACAGTGGTCGTTTTACCCGCGCCATTGGGCCCCAGGAACCCAAAGACGGTGCCCTCTGGAATGGCCAGTGTCAGGTCGTCCACCGCCATCAGGCTGCCGAAGGTACGGGTCAGGTGGTTCGTTTCGATGGCGTTCATGCGGGCTCTCCTTCCTATGCTGCAATGCGTGATGAAGTACGATTCCTAACTCAACCAGGGACGAGACAGGGCCAAAGGGAATGATCCACGATAATGAGCCGCTTTGGTGGCGCATGAACCCCTTTGGTCCCTGCCCCTCACCCCAGGGCGCCTCACGCGGTGGGCGCGCTTTCCTCCGGCAGTTTGGTGTACAGCTCGATCAGGTTGCCATCGGGATCGGTGATGTGGGCCGTACGGGCGCCCCACTCCGGTCGGTCTAGCGGCGTGGCAACTGAAGTGGCGCCGTGCGCGACCGCATCAGCATAGGTGGCATCAACATCGTCCACGCCCACCTCGATCGTGACCCGCTGCCCCACGGGCGCCGCTGCTGGGGTCGTCTGACCGATCGCGGCCGCGAAGGCATCGCGCGCGAAGAACTCCACGCCGACGCCGCCCACCTCGCCATAGGCATAGCCCGCGGCCTCGTCGCTATACGACAAGGCAACGTGGATCCTATCGCGCCAGAAGGTGAGTGTTGCAGGGAAGTCGCCCACCAGCAGGCGGATACTGACCTTATTCATCGGTGGTGCCTTTCTCTCGTTGAGACGTTTGCGCCAGTCCTCAGCCAGGTGCGCCGCAAGTATAGCGCATCTGTTCCAATTCCTACCAGCGCGCCGCCGATGTTCCCACCCACCTTGCGCTAGCTCCCTGGCATGTGTTACGCTCTCTCACGATGATCGCGGTACCCCATCCCTCGCGGTGCCGCACCCGCCGGTCGAATGTACCGCGCCAATTGAGTAGAGGCGACGCTCCACTCCGGTGGACGCCCGCGTGAACGAGGAGCCACAGCGATGGCAGCTATGCGAAATCCAACAGCGCTGTAGTGCGGCGCGTCACTCGACCGACGATCGCATCCGCAAGCCAAACGCTTGCCTGATGCCCCTCGGACCACGGGCGCGCTTCGCACAGTGAAGCACCCGCCCCGTGGTTTTTTTGCGCCCTGTCGCGGCTACGGGAGCTCCCGTGGCCGCTTTTTGTCGCGCGCCACACCACCACCATCAACCGGCAGGGCACAGCGTCGCCTCTCTCATCCGTCCACTGGAACCGCTTCGCGGCAGCAGGCCGTCAGGGTGAACGGGTAATTCGTGACCGGTCATGCTCGACGCCCGCTGGCATACAGCGTGTGCCTGGCGCATCACCCGTCAGAGGCTTCAACAAAGGATCGTCCGTCATGCGTGCCCCATCACACGAGACCTGGTGGCGTTTTCTGCTGCGCTACCTGCGCCCCGAGTGGCGCCGCTTCCTGCTGATGACGGTGCTGCTGCTGGGCGGCATCGGCTTGCAGCTGGGCGCGCCCCAGGTGGCCAGCAGCTTCATTGACACCGCGCGCGCCGGTGGCGCCATCGCGGCGCTGACGACGCTGGCGCTGCTCTACCTGGCGCTGGCCATGGCCAACCAGCTGGCCAACGCTTTCGCCACCTACGTTGGCCAGGATGTCGGCTGGACGACCACCAACCGGCTGCGCGAAGACCTGGCGCTGCACTGTCTGCGGCTGGATATGACCTTCCACAACACCCATACGCCGGGCGAGCTGATCGAGCGCGTGGACGGCGACCTGACCGCGCTGGCCGACTTCTTCTCGATCGTCATGATCCGCGTGCTGGGCAGCGGCCTGCTGCTGGCGGGCACGCTGGCGCTGCTGTGGCGCGCGGACTGGCGCATCGGCCTGGCGCTGACCATCTTCACCGCGATCACCGGCGTGGTGCTGGTGAGCATGCGCCGCATCGCGATCCCCGCGGGTGTCCAGGAGCGCGACAGCAGCGCCATCTTCCTGGGCTTCCTCGAAGAGCGCCTGGGCGGCGTCGAAGATATCCGCGCCAATGGCGGCGGCGACTACGTGATGTTGCGCTTCTATGAGTCCATGCGGCGCTGGTTCCATCGCGGCGTCAGCGCCTGGCTGCGCCGCGCCTCCGTCTGGAGCGTCGCCTCGCTGCTCTTCGATCTGGGCACCGCCGTGGTGCTGGGCTTGAGCGCGCTGCTGTTCGTCCAGCACGCGATCTCGCTGGGCCTGGTCTATCTCTTTTTCCAGTACACCGTGATGCTGCAGGCGCCGCTGGAGCAGATCACCCAGCAATTGCAGGAGTTCCAGAAGGCGGCATCCAGCCTGACCCGCGTGCGCGCGGTGCTGCGCATCCAGCCGGCCATCGTGGACGGTGCGGGCGCCTTCGCGCGCGATGCGGGCGGCAACGTGCCGGCGGGCGCGGTGGCCGTAGCCTTCGACGACGTGACCTTCGCCTACCACCCCGCTGACGGCCCCGTGCTGCGCGACTTCGACTTCCAACTGGCGCCCGGACGCGTGCTGGGTCTACTCGGACGCACCGGCAGCGGCAAGACTACGCTCAGCCGCCTGCTCTTTCGCCTCTACGATGTCACCGAGGGGGCCATCCGGCTCGACGGCGCCGATATCCGCGAGCTGCCGCTGGCGACGCTGCGCCAGCGCGTGGGCCTGGTGACGCAAGACGTGCAGCTCTTCCACGCCACCATCCGCGACAACCTGACCTTCTTCGATGCCAGCGTGGCCGACGCGCGCATTCTGGCCGTGATCGCGGAGATGGGGCTGAGCGAGTGGTTCGCGCGGCTGCCCAACGGGCTGGATACCGAGCTCGAAGCCGGCGGCGACGGGCTTTCGGCGGGTGAGGCGCAGTTGCTGGCGTTCATCCGCGTGTTCTTGAAGGACCCCGGCCTGGTGATTCTGGATGAGCCGTCGTCGCGCCTCGATCCCGCCACCGAGCAGTTGATCGAGCGCGGCGTCAGCTATCTGCTGCGCGACCGCACCGGCATCATCATCGCCCACCGGCTGGCCACCGTGCGCCGCGCCGACGCCATCATGGTCATCGAGAACGGGCGCATCCTGGAGTACGGCCCACGTGAGGAGCTGGCCGCCTCGCCTGATTCGCGCTTTGCCGCGCTGCTGCGCGTAGGACTGGAGGAGGTGCTCGCTTGACCGCACCCACCTTAGCGACCGACAAGACCATCAACAACGATAGCCCACCACCGGGCCTGACCACCGCCCAGTATCTGTGGCGCCTGCTGCATTGCGATCCCTGGCTGTTCGGCATCAACCTCGTCATGTGGACGCTGGAGCACGCCTTCCCGCTGATCACCGGGCTGATCACCGGCATCTTCTTCGACACCCTGGTGGGCCATGGCCCGCTGGGGCTGAGCGTGTGGGCGATCGTGGCGATCTTCGCCGGGGCAGGCGTGGCGCGCTTCGCCATTTTCGTCGGCGGCCTGCTGACCTGGTTCACCTACTACTACACCATCCAGGCGTTGCTGCGGCGCAACCTCTTCGAGTGGGTGATGCGTGGGCCGGGCACCCATGCCCTGCCCGATTCGCCCAGCGAAGCCATGAGCCGCTTCCGCGACGATGTGGAGGAGGTCGGCAAACTCTTCGAAAACTGGATTGACATTGGTGGCATCGGCATCTTCGTCGTCGGCAGCATCGTCATCATGGCGCGTATCAACCTGCTGATTACCGTCGTCGCCGTGCTACCCTTCGCCTGCCTGTTGCTGCTGACCAACCTAAGCAGCCGTCTGCTTAAGCGGCTGCGCCGGGCCAACCGCGAGGCGACGGGACGCATCACCGACCACATCGGCGAGATGTTCGCCGCGGCGCAGGCGGTCAAGGTGGCGGGAGCCGAGCCGCGCGTGGTGGAGCACTTCCGTCTGCTGAACATTCGGCGCCGGCGCGCCGCGCTGCGCGACAATCTGGTGACGGCGCTGCTGCAATCGCTCAACACCAACATGGGCGGCATCGGCATCGGCATCGTGCTGCTCTTCGCGGCCAGCCGCTTCGGCGCGGGTGGCTTCTCGATCGGCGACCTGGCGATCTTCGTCAGCTATCTCTCGATCCTGGCGGGCAATATGGGCTTCATCGGCACGGTGCTCGCGCGCCAGCAGCAGATCAGCGTCTCGTTCGACCGCATGAATAAGGTAATGCAGGGCGCGCCGGTCGGTGCGCTGGTGCGCGCCGAGCAGTTGCGCATTCGCGGCGAACTGCCCACGGTGCCCGTCGTCGTCCGCACACCGAGCGACCGTCTGGCCGCCCTGGAGGTCGAAGACCTGACCTATCACTTCGCGCAGTCGGGCCGCGGCATCGAGCGGGTGAGTCTGCGGGTCGAGCGCGGCTCGTTTACCGTGATCACCGGGCGCATCGGCGCGGGCAAGACGACGCTGCTGCGCGCGTTGCTGGGGCTGGTGCCGGCGGAGGCCGGCGCGGTGCGCTGGAACGGCGCGCTGGTGCGCGATCCCGCCGTCTACCTCACGCCGCCACGGGTGGCCTATACGCCGCAGACGCCGCATCTGTTCAGCGAGGCGCTGGGCGACAACATCCTGCTGGGCCAACGCGAGGATGCGGTGGACCTGCCCGGCGCACTGCATGCGGCGATGCTGGAGCGCGACGTGGCCGAGATGGAGCAGGGGCTGGCGACCATTGTCGGCTCGCACGGTGTGCGCCTCTCGGGCGGGCAGATTCAGCGGACGGCGGCGGCGCGCATGTTCGTGCGCGATAGCGAGCTGATGATCTTCGACGATCTCTCCAGTGCGCTGGACGTGGAGACCGAGCAACACTTGTGGGATCGCCTCTTCGCCCGCAACGGCGTCACCTGCCTGGTGGTCTCGCACCGGCGCGTGGCCTTGCAGCGCGCCGACCACATCATCGTGCTGTGCGAGGGCCGCGTCGAGGCGGCGGGCACGCTGGACGAGCTGCTGGCCAGCAGCGAGGAGATGCGCCGGCTGTGGTCGGGCGATCCCGATCTGATCGCGGTGGAGTGATTGCTCGACGTGAAGGGTTCATCGAGGCGCACAGTGGAGGGCGGGCGTGCCAGTGCACATGGTGGGAGAAAACGCGTAGAGTTGATCAGGCATGCTACCTGCTGGCAGAACCACCGTGGAGGAATAGCACATGGACACCTTGTGGCGTACCACGCTATGGTCGCAGTTTGGCGCGGCCATCGACACACTCGAAAATGCCCTGTTGGCCTGCCCCGATGCGCTGTGGCACCAGCGGCTCTGGAGCGTTCCCGCGGACGACCCTGTGCCACCGGACATCGCGGCGTACTGGTACCTCATCTATCACGCGCTCTTCTGGCTTGATTACTACCTCTCGGACGCGCCGCAAGACTTCGCTCCCCCCGCGCCGTTTACCCTGGCTGAGTTTGATCCCGCGGGCGTCTTGCCCGAACGGCCCTACACACGGGAGGAACTGCACACCTATCTCACGTATGCGCGCCAGAAATGCCAGAGCACGCTTGCCGCCCTGACGGACGAGCGGGCCCGCCAACCCATTGACTTCTGGGGCAATGGACAGACCATGAGCCGTTTCGAGTGGCAGCTGTACAACATGCGCCACGTCCAGGAACATGCGTCGCAGCTGCACCTCCTGCTCGGACAGCACGCCATCCCGGTCGCCGGCGGCTGGGTGGCGCGCGCGCGGGACATCTCTGGCAGCCAGTGAGCGCGCACGCGGCTCGTGGCATCATGGCATCATGGATGCGCTGGGAGAAGTGTTACAATCAGCGCGGACAGTGGGCGGAACGCCAGGGCTACCCAGTTACCAGGGCTCCTGGTGACTCCGCCCCAGATGTGCGACCTGAGCACGCTGAGCACAGGGAGAACACCTATGGCCGAGCCACTGGTTGTCACGACCCGCGAGGAGTTGATCTTTCTGCTGTGTGAGGCCTCTGAGCTGGAACACCTGCTCATGTGCGAAT